>NZ_VZPV01000002.1:900000-1177497 GCF_008801405.1 Ralstonia insidiosa
TGGCTTGCGACTGGGCGGACAGAGCGGTAGGGATGGGGTGGACTGCGGGCTGGGTCACAGTGTCTCCTGAACAGAAGTGCAACAGATTGCATCAGCGTGGAGGCAACATAGCACAGCGCTTTTCACTATGCAACAAGTTGCATAGTGTGCCGACTCGAGTGAACGTGATTCTTTAGCCGCCTGTGTGATCGGCGTGCTGCGCACGTACCACGATGACGGTGCGGCGCGACAGCTTGACGGTACGCTCGGCCACACTGCCCAGCAGGATGCGCGACAACCCGCTGCGGTTTTGCGAACCGACCACGATGGTGTCGGCCTGCCAGCGCACGGCTTCGTGCTCCAGGGCGTTGCCGATGTCGTCGTCGGTGGAGTCGAGCATCAGGACGCCGGTCTCGACAACAACGCCGGCACCTTCCAGCGTACGTTGCAGCTCGGCCAGGGCGTGGTCGGCGCTCTGGTGTTCGGTGTTGCGCAGCGTATCGACGCTGTAGATCTCGCGCGACTCCGGCATGGTTGGCGAGCCGATCGCCCACACTATGCGCACCCGGCCGCCGAATGCCTGGGCAAGTGCCGCGGCTTGATCGACTGCCAGCCTGGCTTCGTGGCTGCCGTCAAAACCGGCGAGGATGCGTTGATACATGGGGCGCTCCGTGTGTGGGGATGAAGCCACTGTAGCAGCCTCGTTTGATGCCGCCATGCCCGACACGCGCACGCGTTTGCGCCGCATCAAGTCTCAAGTCTCGTCAGACTTCACTGTCGGCGTGCGCGGGGTGGGCCAGCAGCAAGTCCAGCAGCGCCTGCGCCGCCACCGACAGGCTGCGCCCATCACGGCGAATCACGTATAGGGTGCGCACCAACCCCGGTAGCGGCAGTGGGCGCACCACCAGCGCCGGCAGGCGGAACTGGAAGAGCGCCAGCGAGGGGATGACGGTAATACCCAGGTTGGCTGCCGCCAGCGCGGCTGCGGTGGCCAGATGCTCGACCTCCATACCGCTGCGCAGCTTGGTCGGGTGCAGGGCGGCGTCGAGGTATTGCCGGATGCTCGTGTTGCGCGCGAGGTGGATGAACGGCGCATCGACAAGATCGCCCACACCGAGCGAGGGTTTGCGCGCGAGCGGGTGATCCTGATGGCAGACGAGGTGGAAGTCGTCTGTGCAGAACGGCTGCGCGGTCAGCCCGGCCATGTCTGCACCGATGGCGGCGATGGCGAAGTCCGCCGCGCCGCGCCGGACCATGTCGATGCACGGGTCAGACAGCTGATCGTGCAGCGCCAGTTGAATGCCCGGATGCCGCGCAGAGAAATCCGCCAGTACGCCCGGCAAGATGCCTGCCGCAATCGACGGCAGCGCGGCCACTGTCACACGCCCTGTGCGCGCGGCAGCGCGGTCGCGCAGTTCGGCAAAGGTGGCTTCGAAGTCCGCCAGCAGGCGCAGGGCGGATTCAGCAAACGCTTCGCCCTCGGGCGTCAGCTCAACGTGGCGTGTGTTGCGATCGAACAGGCGCACGCCGGCATCGGCCTCCAGGTTCTGGATCAGCGCGCTGAAGGCCGATTGCGACAGATGGCAGGTTTGTGCCGCCTGTGTGAAGTTCTTGTGCTCGCGCAGCGCGGCAAAGGCGCGGAGCTGCTTGACGGAGAGGTTCATGGCGAAGGCCGGGCGTGGTGCGCCAGCTTATCTCGGAACCAGCGCCGGAATCTCTAGAGTAAGCAGCGCACTCGACAGCGACTTGCCATGCGCATCCAGCGCCAGCGAGCGCGTTACGCCGCCGGCCAGCGCCCCGTGCAGCACGAAGTTGAGCGCGCCCAACTGCGGCAGCACGTAACGCTCGACATCGCCGTGTACGAGATCAGCGAAATGCGCGCGCACGCGTTCGGCTGTCACGTGTTGTTCCAGCACGGCAAAGTCTGCTGCGCGATGGGCGATGACGGAAATGCACGAGATGTCGCCCTTGTCGCCGGCGCGGGTGTGGGCGAGGTCGCGGAGGATGCGGGTCATGTCAGCTCTCCAGAATGTGCACGTTGTGAGGTGCGAGCTCGGCCGGGATCAACGTTGACGCGACGGCAATGATCTCGCGCGCGCTTTTTGTCGCGCCGCCGCCGCCGGAGGGGCCACAGGTCAGCAGCGTTTCCACCTCGTTGCCGATGCGCACGGCTTCGGCCATGGACTCCGTGCGCGCCGCCACCCGCACACGTACCTCGTACGGTTCGGCATCGATGTGGGAGAGGGCGGGGCCGTGCAATGCATCTACGCCGATGAGTTCGAAGCGTGTCTCGGTCATCTGCACACCCGTGAGCGCCAAGCGCTCGCGCACGATGTCGAGAGCAAGCTTTCCGCGTGCCACTGCATTGGGGCCGGCATAGCCGATCTGGCCCTCGCCGATGTAGCTGTCGAGATAGCCGATCGATACCTTCAACTGACTGGTGCGCGGCGTGCCCGTCGCGCCTTCGATGACGACGCGATCGGTGCCATCGGTGTGCATGCGCACGTTGGAGAAATCGGCCACGACATCGGGTGTGAGGTAGCGCGCGGGATCGTGAATCTCGTAGAGCAACTGTTCCTTGCACGTCGCCTCGGTCACGAGTCCGCCAGCCGTAGCGACCTTGGTGATGAGTACCGAGCCGTCTTCCCCAACTTCGCCGATGGGGAAGCCCAGGCGCGCGAGATTGGGGACGTCTTTCACGCCCGGGTCGGCAAAGTAGCCACCCGTGATTTGCCCCGCGCATTCGAGCAGGTGCCCGGCCAGCGTGCCGCAGCCCAGGCGGTGCCAGTCGTCCATGCGCCAGCCGAAGGCGTGGATGAGTGGCCCAAGCGCCAACGCCGGATCGGCCACGCGCCCGGTGATGACAACGTCCGCGCCCTGCGCCAGAGCATCCACGATGCCCTGCGCACCGAGGTACGCATTGGCCGACACCATGCGTGCACCGAGTGACGCAACGGGTGTGCCGCCATCCATCAACGTGAAATCGTTGCCGCGTGCTTGCAGCAGGTCGAACACATCGTCGCCGGTGACGGCTGCTACGCGTAGCTTGAGCCCGAGTTCACGTGCAATGTCGCGCGTGCGTTCAGCGGCCGCTTGCGGGTTGGCCGCGCCCATGTTGGTAACGATGCGGATGCCGCGCGCCGCGCATGCCGGCAACACGGCACGCATGCGTGCTTCGAGCAGCGGGTCATAACCGTGCGATGGATCTTTGCGGCGCACCTGCTGCGCGAGCGCGATGGTGCGCTCGGCCAGGCACTCGAACATGAGTACGTCGATGTCGCCGTGCTCTGCAAGTTCGAGTGCCGGTTCGATGCGGTCACCCGAGTAACCAGCGCCGCCGCCGATACGTAGTTTTTTCATGCCATCACCACGGAAGCACGCCCAGCACCACGGCTGCCACCGTCATCAGCAGCGTGGCGCCAAACAGGAAGGGGATCGAGAATTTCTGGTGGTCCGCCAGATCGATGCCGCATAGGCCGACCACGAGGAAAGTGGCGGGTGTGAGCGGGCTGACGGGGAAGCCGGTCGTCATCTGGCCGAGCACGGCGGCCTGCGCCACGTGCACCGGTGCCACGCCCAGCATCTTCGATGCTTCTGCCACCACAGGCAGCACGCCAAAGTAGAACGAATCCGGATCGAACAGCAGCGACAGCGGCATCGACAGCACGCCCAGCACCACCGGAATGTGGTGCGCCATGGCAGGCGGGATGAAGTCGACCGCCGTCTTGGCCATCGCCGTGAGCATGCCGGACTTGCTCATGATGCCGGTGAAGACGCCCGCCGCCAACAGGATGCTCGCCATCATCAGTGCAGCCTTGGCGTGCGCATCCACGCGCTGGCGCTGTTGATCGACGTTCGGGTAGTTGATGAGCAGCGCAGCGACTACGCCCAGCATGAACATCACCACCGGGTCCACCTTGCCGCTCACCATCACGCCCATCACAACCACAGTCAGCACGAGGTTGATCCAGAAATTGCGCGGCCGGCGCAGCGCCTGCTCAGCCTCCGTGAGCGGGCGGGCGACGACTTGTGTGGCGCCACCGTGGTTGGCGAGGCCCAGTCGCTTCTCTTCACGCTTGCCCAGCAGCCACGCGCACACGAACACGAAGACGAGCCCCGCAATCTGCACCGGGATCAGCGGGTTGAAGATGTCCGTGACCGGCATGTGCAGCGAAGCCGAGGCGCGAATCATCGGGCCCGTCCACGGCAGGAAGTTCACGCCGCACGCCATCGACGTCACGCACGCCAGGATGCGGCGGTCCATGCCGAGCCGGTCGTACAGCGGCAGCATGGCCGGGATGGTGATGAGGAAGGCCACCGCGCCCGAGCCATCCAGGTGAATCAGCAACGCCAGCAGCGCCGAGCCCACCACGATGCGCGGCGGGCGGCTGCCCACGGTGCGCAGGATGCGGTCGATGATCGGGTCCAGCATGCCGGCATCCGTCACGATGCCGAAGTACAGGATGGCGAAGATGAACATCCCTGCCACGGGCGCCACATCCTTGATGCCGCCGATGATGAACTTGCTGGTGTTGAGCCCGAAGCCGCCCACAAGCGCGGCGATGACGGGAATGGCGATGAGCGCAACCAACGGCGACATGCGCTTCGTCAGGATGACGACAAACAGCGCGACGATGGTCAGCAGCCCGAGCAGTGCGAGCATGGTCTCCTCCGAGTGGCATAGATTCGGAATCCCTGTTGGCGGGATTTACGGGCGACTGTAGAAGCTGGTGATCTGCCTGTAAAACAGAATATTTGGATGGATTGAGCTGATTTGTCGATAAGTGATGCAGGCACCGCTCAATAAATCCCGGCAGAATGTGGCGCGTTCCCACCCGATGCTGGAGACCTTGTGCATACCGCCCCGACCATCCTGATCCTGCCTGGCTGGCAAAACTCCGGCCCCGAGCACTGGCAATCGCGCTGGGAGCGCCTGCATGGGGATCACCGTGTTGAACAACGCGAGTGGTTCACGCCCAAGCGTGCCGACTGGGTGGCTGCACTGGATGCCGCTGTGCGTGCCGCACCGGGCGATGTCGTGTTGGTGGCGCATAGCCTGGGGTGTGTGCTGACGGCGCATTGGGCCACGGCGTCTGCCCACACAGCGCGCGTGCGAGGTGCCTTGCTGGTGGCGCCACCGCAGCTTGGCCGTGAAGATTCGCCGCCCGAACTGATTGACTTTCAGCCGGTGCCGCAACAGCGTCTGCCGTTTCCGGCCACCCTCATCTTCAGCACCAACGACCCGTTCAGCGATGCCGCCTGGAGCCGCCAACAGGCCGAAGCCTGGGGCGCCACGCCCATCGACCTGGGTGCGCGCGGTCACATCAATGCCGAATCGGACCTGGGCGATTGGCCGGAAGCCCGTGCCATCGTTACTAAGTGGAGCAAAAGCCCCACTTGAAATGAGGGCTTGACCCTAAAGCTTCTTCAGGGTTTTGAATGGAGGCATGAAACCAGATCTCGCCTCCGCCCTCCTGTCCCACAACCACGCCGCCAAGCCGGAAGCGTCTGGCTGCGGTGGTTGCTGCGGCCACGATCATCCCGTTGCCCGGGAGTCTGCTGACCAAGAACACAAGCATGGCAACGACCATGAACACGGTCACGACCATGCACATGACCACGGTCACAAGCACGAGCACGGTGATGACCACGACCATGGTCACGAGCATGCGGACGGCAAGGCCCAAGGCTGCGGCCATGGACACGATCACGGGCACGACCACGCGCATGCGCACGGTCCAGCGCCGGTCGCTCCCCCGGTTGACGCCGCTGCCCTGGCCCGCGCCAAAGGCCGCACGAAAATCCGCATCGAGCAGATGGATTGCCCGACCGAAGAGCGCATGATCCGCAATAAGCTGGGCAACGCCGCCGGCGTGGTCGCGCTGGATTTCAACCTGCTGGAGCGCCATCTCACCATCCACCACACCGTGGACGACGTGACGCCGTTCCTGGAAGCCCTGCGCGCCATCGGCATGGATGGCGAGTTGCTGGAAGCGCATGATCGCGCGGCCGCCGCGCCTGCTGAGCCCACTGGCATCTCGCGTCGCACCTGGCTGCTGGGCATCGGCGGTGTGGCTGCATTTGGTGCGGAGGCCATCGCCTGGTCCCTGGGTGATCATGCTTTGCCGGTGCTGGCATTGGCGCTTGCGTCCATCGCACTGGCGGGTGGGCCGACGCTGCGCAAGGGCTGGATTGCCGTGCGCGCGCTCACGTTCAACATCAACTTCCTGATGGCGGTGGCCGTGATCGGTGCGCTGCTGATAGGCAAGTGGGCCGAAGCGGCCATGGTGATCTTCCTGTTTGCCGTGGCTGAGGCCATCGAGGCGCGTGCCCTGGTGCGTGCCCGTGATGCTGTGCGCGCGCTGACTGCCATCGCCCCCGACACCGCAGAGTTGACCGACGGCAATGGCGGCTGGCGTGATGTGGCCGTTGACACGGTCGCCATCGGCGCACGCCTGCGTGTACGCACGGGCAGCCGTGTGCCGGTCGACGCGCGCATCGTGAGCGGCCGCGCGGCGCTGGACGAATCGCCCGTCACCGGAGAGAGCCTGCCGGTGGAGAAGACCCTGGGCGACACCATCCTCGCCGGCACCATCGTCACCGACGGTGTGATCGAGGCCGAAGCCACGGCGGTGGCCGCCGACAGTACGCTCGCGCGCATCGCCGGGGCCATCCAGGAGGCGCAGTCGCAGCGTGCGCCCACGCAGCGCTTCGTCGACAAGTTCTCGTCCATCTATACGCCCGCCATGATGTTGCTGGCGCTGGCGGTTGCCGTAGTCGGCCCGCTGGTTACTGCCGATGGTTGGCTGACGTGGACGTATCGCGCGCTGGTGTTGCTGGTGATCGCTTGCCCCTGCGCATTGGTGATCTCCACGCCGGTGACGGTGGTGAGCGGCCTGGCTGCAGCGGCGCGACGCGGCATTGTCGTCAAGGGCGGCGTCTATCTGGAAAGCGGCCGGCGCCTGCGTGCACTGGCGCTAGACAAGACCGGCACGCTGACCGCTGGCCGCCCGGTGCTGGATGCGGTGGTGTTGCCTGATGACACACGCGGCACGCGCCGCGCCGTGGCGGATCTGAACATCGCCACGGATGGCGCCCACCTGCAGGCACTGGCTGTGGCCGCTGCGCTGGACGCCAATACCACGCATCCGATTGCCGTGGCGATCGTGCAGGCTGCCCAAGCGCATGGCGCCGTAGATGCGGGCGCGGTTGAAGACTTGTCCGTGCTGCCGGGCCGCGGTGTGGCCGGCACGCTGGGTGGCGTGCGCTGGCACCTCGGTAACGCTGCACTGGTGGCTGAACGCGGTTTTGATACCGTTGACTGGCGCGCAGCCGCGGAAGGCTTGCAGGCTGAAGGCATGTCCGCTGTCACGCTGTGCGACACGAACGGTGCGGTAGCACTCTTCGGCGTGCGTGACCGCGAGCGCCCGGAAAGCGCGCAGGCCATCGCTGATCTACGTGCACTGGGTGTGCAGCCCGTCATGATTACCGGCGACGACCGCCGCGCGGCACAGGCCATCGCCAAGACGGTCGGCATCGACAACGTCCATGCCGAGCAACTCCCCGCCGACAAGCAGCGCGTGGTGGGTGAGCTTGCGGCACAGAATGGCTTCGTCGGCATGGTGGGTGACGGCATCAACGACGCACCGGCCCTGGCACGCGCCGACATCGGCTTCGCCATGGGCGCAGCCGGCACGGCCACGGCACTGGAAGCCGCAGACGTCGCCATCATGGATGACGACCCGCGCAAGCTCGCCGGCTTCATTCGCATCAGCCGTCGCACGGTGGCGGTGCTGCGTCAGAACATCGTGTTGGCGCTCGGCATCAAGGCGGTGTTCCTCGCACTGGCCGTGATGGGTGACGCCACGCTGTGGATGGCCATCTTTGCCGACGTGGGTGCAAGCCTGCTGGTGGTGTTCAACGGGCTGCGGGTGATGCGCACGCGCGTCTGATCATCGCGATCCGACAGCGCGCGCACGGAAGGGCGATCAACGCAGGCCGGTGACGCGCGCGTCCTTCGGGTAGGTGATGAGGTAGTCCGCGGAGAAGCGGGCGCTCTGTCCGGCGGGAATCGTCTGTTCCCACGCGATCACGCCCAGGCGGTGCTCCCAGTCGCGCTTGGCAGGCTCCGGTGAGAAGGTCGAGCGCACCTTGATGTCGTCGGACTGGCTGACCGGCGTGGCTTCCAGGATCTCCACGGTGATCGCGTCACGGTGCTGGTTTCGCACCGTGTAAAGTGCCCCAAGCTGGCGCTCGTTGCGGTTGTCGAGCAAACCAACGCTGCGCTGGAAGGTATTGGGTGTTTCCACCACCACCGTCACGAGATCATCGCGGCCGAAGGGAAGTGTGATCCTCTGGTCTTCGCCCGCCGGATTCCACGTCGTTGTCCCCACGACCGCGCCATCGCGGCGCAATTGCAACGTGCCGCCCGGCCAGACGCCCTGCGGGCGATCTACGGTCGCGATCAGGTAAGCAGCGCGATCCATGCGGGGTGTGCTGCGCGCCGTCAGCTTGGCGGGCAGCGTTTCGCTTGCCAGCGAGAAGGTCACCTTCTGCGCATCGGATGGCAGTTCCACGGTGCCAGGGACTTCAAATTCGGTGGAGAAGGCGGTCTGGATGGTGTTGACGTCAAAGAGCGGGGCGTCTTCTGTCCCACGAAGCCCCCAGCGTGAGGTTTCCGAGGCGACGGCTGCCGGCGCGACTGCCCTCGAGAACACCGGCGCAGGGGCGGCTTTGGGTGTGGGCTGCGGTTGCTGGATGTCCAGTTGCCACGCATACGGCTCCGGACCACGAGGCGTATTGCGTGGCTGGCCCGTCGATAGCCGCAGCCGAACGCCGCGCCAGTCTTCTCCGGTTGATTGCGCAACTGTTGCCTGTCGTTCAACGACGACGTTCGAGCGCACGGAATCCACGCTTGCCTGATATGCCGGCCGCCAGCCCGCACGCGCGGTCTGGTAGCTGACACGCAATTCGCCGCCACGCGGTGCTGCCACGGCAATGCGGACCGTGCGCAGTGTGTCTGCGCCAGAACCATGCGTGCGTTGCAGCGCATCGAGCTGCGCTTTCAACTCAGCGTCGCGCTTCTTCAGTTGCTCTTGCCGTGTGAAGACTTCCTGCGCGTTACGCGCCAGCGCATCGGTGGCGCGGCCCAGCGTGGAGAAGTCCGTGGCCGGTGCACGCCCATCGCCGCCGGTACGTTCACTCACCGCCTTCAGGTAGCTGGCCGACAGCGCATTCGCCTGGAGTTGCACATCGAGTGCAGCACGCTGGTCTTGCAGGGTGCGGATCTGAGTTTCCAGGGCGGTCTTTGCGCAAGCACTGCCTTCACTGGGCACGGTTTCCACACGCACGTCACCCACGCGGATGGCGCTATCGCCCTCGACACGCAAACTGTCGGCGTCGAATGTGGTTGGCAGGCAAGTCAGCTCGACACTGCGTGCACCCGGTGCAACGGTGGTTGTACGCACGATGGTGGCGCTATCCGGATACAACGTGACATCGGTGATGCGTGATGGCGTTGCGGCTTGCGTTGCCGCAGCGGCGGCCATCGTGACCGCGCCGAGCGCCATGCGTTGCTGATGCAGAAAATGCGTTGCCGGTGTCGTCTTCATCCGCCTCACCCACATGTCGTGAAATGCGGCGAGTATCGCACGTCAAAGTGGCGTACCCGGCAAGAGGAATGGCCCGTCAGCGATGCACGCCGCGGATGTGCCGATGTGCGTGTTCGGCCTCGCCATGATCATGGTTGTGGCCGTGGGGGCTGGTGGCGACCGGCTCCTCATGCAGCGACTGCAGCACGCCGCATTCCGCCACGGATGCGGCCGTCGTGCAGCGCAGCCCGATCGATTCGATCTGGCGCTTGAGTTCGGTCAGCTCCGCAATGCGCGCTTCAACGTGGCGCAGGTGGTCGTCCAGCAGGTGGTTGATCTCTTCGCACGAGGCCTGCGGGTTGCTCTGCAACTCCAGCAGCCGTCGGATTTCGGTATGCGCCATGTCGAGCGACCGGCACTTCGCAATGAAGGCCAGTTGCTCGGCATGTTCGGGCGTGTAGACGCGATAGTTGTTGGCGGCGCGCGCCGGCGGGGGCAGCAGGCCCTGCGCTTCATAGAAGCGGATGGTCTCGATGCTGATGCCCGTGCGCTGGGCGAGTTCGCCAATCTTCATATGCGTTGAAAAAGGGGATTAGAAAACGGTCGGTTCAGCGGTGACGGCTTCAACGCCTGCAACTTTCAGGCAGGCATCCACGCAAGCGCGGCAGGCGGTTGCGCAGGCACTGCAATGGCCCTGTCTGTGATGATCGCATTCTTCCGCGCATTGATGACAGATCTCGGCGCAGTCTTCCAGCAGCAGTTCTGCGAATTCGCTGTTGCGCTCCAGGAATCGGCGCGTAATGGCACAGTACTCCGCGCAGTCCGTACACAGGCCCATGCAGCGCGCCATGACTTCAGCGTGGCCGTTCTTGCCGGATTCCGTCGCGCAATGCTCGCAAGCGGTTTGGCAAGCATGAAGCGCCTGGATCACACTGGCAAAACGCTTGGCATTGTCTTTCGCGGTCGGACGATTGGTCATGTCAGTTCTCCTGTGGCAGTGGGCGTGCACGCTTGCGCGCTTCGGAAGGGATGGGCCGGGGCGTGCCCCGTGCCGCATCTCTCCAATTTAGCAACTGGCGCTCCACTGCGTGAGGCCGACCTACACCTAAGACAACTCAGGCGACGGTCGCCTCGGCGTTACCGCGACGCAGCATGCCCTTGCCGGCACGTGCGATCAGGCGGTTCACGCCGCCCACTACGGCACGGATCGACGCCGTCGTCAGGTTGGCATCCACACCCACGCCGAATACGCTGCCCGCCACACCCGGTGCGGCCATTTCTGCAAAGGCAATGGCATCGGCATTGGCGCCCTGGCCCAAGGCGCGCTCTTCGTAGTGGTGGATCGACACGGGCGCCGTCAGCACGTGTGACAGCGCATGCACCAGCGCATCCAGCGGCCCGTTACCGGTGCCTTCACAGATGTGCTCATGGTCGTCGATGTTGACCACCAGGCGGATGTGCTGGCTGCCGTCATCCTGTTCGGTCAGGCGGTGCGATACATAGCCGACGGCGCCGTCCGCGCGCAGATACGTCTGTTGAAACAGTGCCCAGATGTCGGCACCAGTGACTTCACGGCCGCTTTCGTCGGTCAGTTGCTGCACGGTGCTGCTGAACTCCACCTGCAGCCGGCGCGGCATCGCCACGCCATAGCCGGATTCCAGCAGGTACGCGATGCCGCCCTTGCCCGACTGGCTGTTCACGCGAATGATCGAGTCGTACGTGCGGCCCACATCGGCCGGGTCGATCGGCAGATAGGGCATCTCCCAGAGCGCATCGGGTTGCTGCACCGCAAAGCCCTTCTTGATCGCATCCTGGTGCGAGCCCGAGAACGCCGTGAAGACCAAATCGCCCACGTACGGATGGCGCGGATGCACTGGCAGTTGCGTGCAGTCCTCACACGTGCGCGCCACATCGTTGATGTGCGAGAAATCCAGTTCCGGATCGACACCCTGCGAGTACAGGTTCAACGCGAGCGTGACGAGATCCACGTTGCCCGTGCGCTCGCCGTTGCCGAACAGGCAGCCTTCCACGCGGTTGGCACCCGCCATCACGGCCAGTTCCGCCGCCGCAACAGCGGTGCCACGGTCATTGTGCGGATGCACGGAGAGGATGATCGAATCGCGGCGCGCCAGGTTGCGGTGCATCCATTCGATCTGGTCGGCGTAGATATTGGGCGTGGCCATCTCCACCGTGGCCGGCAGGTTGACGATGATCTTGTGCTCCGGCGTCGGCGCCCACACCTCGGTCACGGCGTTGCAGACCTCGAGCGCAAAGTCCAGCTCGGTGCCGCTGAAGACTTCGGGCGTGTATTCGTACGTCCACTGCGTCTCGGGCATCGTCTCCGCAATCTCGCGGATCAGCTTGGCGCTTTGCACGGCAATGCGCTTGACGCCCTCGCGGTCGGTGTTGAACACCGTGCGGCGGAAGACCGGCGCCGTCGCGTTATAGACGTGGATGATGGCTTTCTTGGCGCCGCGCAGCGATTCCATCGTGCGGCGGATCAAATCTTCGCGGGCTTGCGTGAGCACTTCGATGGTCACATCGTCGGGGATGTGTCCGCCTTCGATCAGCTCGCGCACGAAATCGAAATCGGTCTGGGAGGCGGCGGGGAAGGCGGCTTCGATTTCCTTGAAGCCGATCTGCACGAGCATCTTGAACATGCGCATCTTGCGCTCGGCGTTCATGGGCTCGAACAGGGCCTGGTTGCCATCGCGCAGGTCCGTGCTCATCCAGATCGGGGCACGGGTGATGGTCTTGTTGGGCCAGGTGCGATCGGCGAGGGCGATCTGGGGGAAGGGGCGGTATTTGGTGGCGGGGTTCTTCAACATGGTGTGGGTGTCCTGTGAGATCGAGATCGGTGGATTACGTCAGGGACGACCGCGCGGGCGGCGTCCGGCGTGGCCGGGTGAACGTTGCGGGTGTGGCGGCCAGACAGCCACGGGCGCGTGGTCTGGCTGCCGGGCGATAGTCGGGTCAGTAGGCGTAGCGAAAGCAGGATCGAGGTCGGCATGGAAGGCTCCAAATCGGTGAACGGATTACTGGATGACGCCACATCAGACGAGGCCCGTCGCCTGTTGCGCAACGGGCCGGTCAAACACCGGAACGAGGGGGAAAGAGAGGTCTACGCGCTTACACGCGTAGTAGGGAAGCGGATAGCGATAGCAGACCGCGCACGCACGAGAAGGTGCGAGCTTGAGCGGTGAGAAGGGCGATCTGCTGGGAGTGCATTTCTCAATACTGCGGGCGGATGGGGGCCGTTGTCAAGTTGCCTGGGCGGAGTTCGGGCGGTTCGGGACCACGCGTCGGAGGCGGAAATTCAATGTGAAGTACTCGCCAGCAAAACGTAAGCGAACCTGCTTTAATACACCCCGTCCATACCGCCAGCCCGCTGTATCAACGGCTTTATAACGGTAAGACTCCCTCATGCCCCACAAGGAGAACACCACAATGGTCACGTTGAACATCAACGGCAAACCGGTGGAAGCTGATGCCGATCCGTCGACGCCGCTGCTTTGGGCGCTGCGCGACAACCTCGGCCTGACCGGCACGAAATTCGGTTGCGGCGTTGCGTCGTGCGGTGCGTGCACGGTGCACCTGAACGGCCAGCCCACGCGTAGTTGTGTGCTGCCGATCTCCGCGGTGGCGGGTCAGCAGATCACCACGTCTGAACACATTGCCGATGACAAGGTCGGCAAGGCTGTGCTCGACGCTTGGATCAAGCACGACGTTGCGCAATGCGGCTACTGCCAGAGCGGCCAGATGATGAGCGCGGTGGGTCTGCTGCGCAGCAAGAAGAAGCCGACCGATGCCGACATCGATAGCGCGATGGCTGGCAACCTGTGCCGCTGTGCGACGTACCAGCGTATCCGCGCGGCGATTCATGACGCCGCGAAGTCGCTGGCCTGAGCCCCACCGGAGAATTCATGATGCGTATTCGAAATCTTGAAGCACTGGCTGGTGGCGGCGCGCACCCTCAACCGGCATCTGCGGACGCGGGTGTGGCGACACTGGATCGCCGTAGCTTTCTGAAGCTCACGTCGCTGGCCGGCAGCGGTCTTGCACTCGGCATTGCGCCGGTGCTGGCGGGCGCGCAGGACGCGAAGGCCAAACCACCTTCACCCCCGCAGGCCTTCATCATCATTGCCTCGGACAACACCGTGAGCGTGGCGGTGAACCGTCTGGAGTTTGGTCAGGGTGTGCAAACCGCGTTGCCGATGGCGCTGGCGGAAGAACTCGACGTCGACTGGCGCAACGTGCGCGGCGTGCTGGCGCCGGCGGGCGATCCGTACAAGGACCCGGGCTTCGGCATCCAGATGACGGGCGGCTCCACTGCGCTGAACCACTCGTTCCAGCAATACCGCGAGCTAGGTGCGCGCGCACGCGCCATGCTGATTTCGGCTGCTGCGCAGCGTTGGAATGTGGATCCTGCCACGTGCCACACGTCCAATGGCGTGATCACCTCGGGCAGCAACCGCGCCACGTATGGCGAGCTGGCGCAAGCCGCGATGGCGTTGCCGGTGCCGGCGGAGGTCACGCTGAAGAACCCGTCGCAGTTCCGCATTGTCGGCAAACCCACGCCGCGTCTGGATGCGCGTGCGAAGCTCGATAGCTCGCTCAAGTTCGGCATCGATACGCGCTTGCCGAACATGAAGGTGGCCGTGCTGGCCCGCCCGCCGCGCTTTGGTGGCAAGGTGGCCAAGTACGACACGGCAGCGGCCAAGGCTGTGAAAGGTGTGGTCGATGTGCTGCTGATCCCGACGGATCGTGGCGGCACGGGCGTGGCCGTCATTGCCGATGGCTACTGGCCGGCCAAGCAGGGCCGCGACGCGCTGCAGGTGAGCTGGGAAGACACTGGCTCGACGGTGTCGACGCCAGCGTTGATGGAGACGTACAAAAAGCTCGCCAGCCAACCCGGCACAGTGGCCAAGCCGGCTGACGTGAGCGCTATCCAGTCGGCGCCCAAGCGTATTCAGGCTGATTATGAGTTTCCGTATCTTGCACACGCGCCGATGGAGCCGCTGAACTGCACGATTGACGTGCAGAGTGCTGGCGGCAAGATCAGCGGTGCGAAAGTGTGGGTCGGCTCGCAGTTCCAGACCATCGACCAGGGCGCGATCGCCAAGGTGCTGGGCGTGGCGCCCGAGAAGATCGAGCTGAACACGATGATGGCTGGCGGCGGCTTTGGCCGGCGCGCGATCACCACGTCGGACTACGTGGTGGAAGCCGCCAACGTGGCCAAGGCGTATGCCGCCGCGGGCCATAGTGGCCCCGTCAAGGTGATCTGGAGCCGTGAAGACGACATCCGCGGCGGCTACTACCGCCCGATGCATCTGCACCGCGTGGATGTGGGCGTCGACAACAGCGGCAAGGTGGTCGGCTGGAATCACGTCATCGTCGGTCAATCGATCCTCAAGGGCACGCCGTTCGAGGCCTTCATGGTCAAGAACGGTGTTGACAGCACGATGGTCGAGGGCGTGATCGAGAACGATTACGGCTTCCCCTTGCAGCTGACGGTGCACCATCCGGACGTGAACGTGCCAGTGCTGTGGTGGCGCTCGGTTGGCCACACGCATACGGCCTTCGTGATGGAAACGATGGTCGATGAGGTGGCGCACGCTGCCAAGCAAGATCCGGTGGCCTTCCGCCTGGCGCGCTTCAACGATAAGGAGCACGCGCGTCATCGCGCCGCGCTGCAACTGGCCGTTGACAAGTCCGGCTACGGCAAACGCAAGCTGCCCAAGGGCCAGGCTTGGGGCGTGGCGGTGCACGCGTCGTTCGAGTCGGTGGTGGCCTATGTGGTGGAGGTGTCGATCGACAAGGGCAAACCGCGCGTGCATCGCGTGACGGCTGGCGTGCATGCCAACCGCGTGGTCAACCCGATGGGTGCGGAAGCGCAGATCCAAGGCGCCTGCGTGTTTGGCCTGGCGATGATTGCCCCGGGCTTTGCCATCGAGATCGAGAACGGCGCGACCAAGAACAGCAACTTCCCCGACTACCCGCCCGTGCGCATGCCGGACGCGCCGCCGGTGAACGTGTTCTTTGTGCCGTCGGAAGATAACCCGACCGGCCTGGGCGAACCCGGTACACCCGCGATTGCACCGGCCGTGGCCAACGCGGTGTTTGCGTTGACCGGCAAGCGCCTTCGCAAGCTGCCGTTCGACACGGTGTAATTGTCATCATCGCGTGATGCGATTGGAGCCGGCATGCAGCAATGTGTGCCGGCTTTATTGTTCAGCGGATGGTTTCTTGCGTCCGCGCTTGTGTTGTCTATCCACCCGGAGGAGCACGTTATGGCATTGAACATTCTGTACACCGCCCACGCCACCGCCACAGGCGGCCGCAACGGCCACACGCAAACCGACGACGGCCAGGTCTCGCACGACCTGTCGGTCCCGAAGGCAATGGGCGGCCCCGGTAAGCCCAACACCACTACGCCGGAAGACCTGTTTGCCGCTGGCTATGCGGCATGTTTCGGCTCGGCATGCGACTTTGTCGCCAAGAGCATGCTCAAGCTCAATCCGAGCAGTGTCGAGATTCATTGCGACGTGGGCATCGGTACGCGCTCCGAAGGCGGTTTCGGTCTGAAGGTCGGGCTGACCGCGCGCGTTGGCGGCCTGTCGCAAGCCGACGCTGACAAGCTGGTGGCCACGGCACATGAGGTGTGCCCGTACTCCAACGCCACGCGCAACAACGTGGAAGTCACGCTCAAGACCGAGGTGGTCTGATGCATAAGCGGCCCGTTGCTGGTGCTGTTGTTGGGGTATTGCTGGCCGCGGGCCGCGGCAGCCGGTTCGACCCTGCGGGTGCAGCAAACAAGTTGCTCGCTGTATTGCCTGACGGTACACAGGCGGGCACGCCTGTCGCCGTGCAGGCGGCACGGCATCTACTGCAGGCCGTAGGGGACGTGGTGGCCGTGGTGCCCGCCGCCGCTACGCATGGCGCGCAGGTTGAGCAACTGGCCGTGCTGTTGGCCGAGGCTGGTTGTGACGTCTTGCGATGCCCGACAGCGGCCAACGGCATGGGAGCCAGCCTAGCGGCAGGCGTGAGCGCACGTCCCGACGCAGGCGGTTGGGTCATCGCCCTGGCCGATATGCCGTGGATTGCTCCCGAGACCATTGCTCAAGTTGCGCAGGCGCTCGACGCGCACCACTGCGTCGCGCCATTCCACGCAGGGCAGCGTGGCCACCCCATCGGCTTTGGCGCCGATTTCTTCGCCGGTTTGACCGCGCTCGACGGCGATGAAGGCGCGCGGCGCCTGATTGATCCCGCCACGCTCGTCCGCATTGACAGCAACGACACCGGCATCTTGCGTGATGTCGATACCCCCGCTGATCTGGCGTAGTGCCCTGTTTCTTCGCAGTTGCACAATTTGTTCACAGCAACGCCCAAACTGCCTGCGAAACCGGCCGCAACCGATTGACGCACAAGGATTTGTTGCCTGATGTAACGGCCGCACCCGATGTGGATAACTTTCGCCAGGCGTGCCCGTTTTGCGTTGTCGACACGTTTGCGGGAATCCGTCAAGCCCGTTGTCATGCCAAAGGCTAACGGCATGTCGGGTTATGCACAGAACATGTGGATAAGTCTGTGGGAAACGTTGTTCGACCCGCGTGGCGACGGGCTTTGGTCGGCATTGCTCGGGGATTTGGCACACCCCGTCGGGTTGACGCGGTGAGCTTCTTGCAACGTTTGATTACAACAGGAAACAGAATGTCAGCCGGTCTTCGACCAGACTCCCGGTACGCGACGACGGCGATCCTGGCGATCTCGGGTCGCGACCGACGCATTTGAAGGAGAAGAGCATGGTCCGGGTACTGACGATTTTTCTGGCGGCTGCCACGGTGTTGACGGCAACCGGTTGTGCCGACATGACGGCGCGTCAACGCAATACCGCCATCGGTGCGGGCGTAGGCGGTCTGGCTGGCGCCGCGCTGATCGGCGGCCCAGGCGCAACCCTGGGCGGTGCTGCGCTGGGCGGACTGGTGGGCAACGTATCGACACGCTGATACGGCGATACGCTCGTCGCTTAAGCGAAAACGGACCCGGGGTGGAAGCCTCGGGTCCGTTTTTTATGCCTGCGCGCGGCTGAGTGAGCGCAGCAGGCTTTCGAGTGCGGGCACTTCCAGCGGACGACCAAACAGGAAACCCTGCACTTCATCGCAGGCGTGTGTCGAGAGAAAGGCTGACTGCTCGGGGGTCTCCACGCCCTCTGCCGTCACGGTCATGTTCAGCGCGTGCGCCATCGCAATGATGGTCTTCGTCAACGCCACGCAGTCGGCCACTGCAGGCACGCCGCTGATGAACGAACGGTCGATCTTGATGTTGTGGATCGGCAGGCTGCGCAGGTACGACAGCGACGAGAACCCGATGCCGAAATCATCGAGCGAGATGCGCACACCGCGTGCGGCCAGGCTTGTCAGCAGACGTTGCGTCGACAGGCGATCGGCCAACAGCACGCTCTCCGTCAATTCCAGCTCCAGCCGCGACGACGTCATGCCCGACGCCTTGAGTGCTTCATCCACATCGCGTTCGATCACGCCTGCATCGCATTGCCGCGCCGATACGTTAACGGCGACGCGTCCCGTGAAGCCGAAGTTGCGCTCCCATGCCTGGCCCTGCGTGCATGCCTGCATCAGCGCCCAGCGGCCAAGCTCAAGGATGTAGCCGGACTCTTCCGCCACGGCGATGAACTCGGTGGGCGAAATCGCTCCCAGTTCTGTGTCGGACCAGCGCATCAGCGCTTCCACGGCCACCAGTTCGCCCGACGAGAGCGCGTACTTGGGCTGATACACCAGCCGCACTTGCCCGCGCGCGAGTGCGCGGCGCATGCGTTCGTTGAGGGTGAAGCGGCGCAGCATCTGCGATTCGAGCGCACGCGAGTATCGCGTGATGCGGCTGCGGCCGTTCTCCTTGGCACGGTACATGGCGGCCTCGGCATGGCTGACCAGCGTGCCCGCGTCATTGCCGTCTTCCGGATATGCCGTAACACCAATGCTGGCGGACAGGTGCAGTTCGCGGTCACCGCCGGTAAAGGGCTTGGCCAGCGCATCAAGCACCTGCTGGGCGAGCGCATCAATCGTGTCGGGGTCGTCGATGGCCACGCAAAACTGGTCACCACCCAAGCGCGCCAGCAGCGCACGCTGGCTGACCTCGGCGCGAATGCGCTGCGCCGCCAGGTTCAGTACCTGGTTGCCGATGTGGTGGCCCATCGCCTCGTTGACGGTTTTGAAGTGGTCCAGCCCGATGTAGAGCAGCGCGGCGCGGCCGGTGGAGGGCAGCGCCAGGCGCGCGTCGAGCCGTTCGATGAATGCCGCGCGATTGGGCAGGCCCGTCAGCGAGTCCTTCGTTTCCAGCAGGCGCAGTTGCTCGTGGGTCGAACGTTCCGCGGTGATGTCGGTAAAGATGACCAGCACCGCATGCGGCGAGGCGCTGTCCGGTGAAAACATCGGCAGTACGGATTCGCGCAGCCAGACAATCTGCCCGTTGCCGGTCGGTACGCCCACTACCACGTTGCTGATGGCGCGTCCGGTGCGTGCGGCCAGTGTGGAGGGCCATGCTGCGCGCGGCAGGATGGTGCCGTCTTCGCCGAGCATCATGTCGCTGTGCGCCATGCGCGGGCGACCCTTCCATGACCCGCCCGACAAGCGCAGGATCTCGGACGCGCTGCGGTTGTACGACAGCACGCGGCCGTCGGTGGATAGCGTGAGCACGCCTTCGCTCAAGTGGTTGACGACCAGACGGTATTGATCGCGCAGGTCACGCGCTTGGGCGTACTCGCCTTCCAGGCGCAATAGCTTGACCAGCGCGCTGACATAACTGGCACACGCGGTACGCAATGCAGCGTCGTCGCGTGTAGCGGCTGGTGCGGGGTAGAACAGGCACAGCAGGTCACCGCTCGACGTCATGCCACCATGCTGGGCGGGGATGCGGCATAGCCAAGCGGGTAGCGCTTTGCCGAGCACGCGCGTGAGTACCTCATGCAGGGCGGTCGGCGCATTGGACTGGCGAATCAGTTCAATAGGGGCTACGTCGTTCAACAGCGGCGCGATGCGCGCAAGTTCAACATCGAGTTCGCCGGAGACTGGCGCGACCAGTTGTTCGCGGGCAGCTTGCGTGCCATACAACCGCGCCCGCCCGGATACCACGCGCGTCACGATGCATAGCGCGGTGGGCAGCGCTGCCTCGAGCGCGCGCAATACTGCGTGCAGGCGCTCCCCGAGCGAAGCCGCGGACGGCAGCGTTGACAGCAGATGATCAAGGTGTTCGTGCGGCAACGCCGCGCCGATGGCCTCGGCGCTGAGAATGCGCTCGCCCGCCTTGCCAGGCAACTGCGCGTCGAGCGGCAAAGGCAACCCGTGTACCACGATCTGCTGCGCAGGCAGGCCATCGAAACGTGTCGGCGTGATAGTCAGCCGGACGTTGACCGGTGTCTCGGATGTGCCCAGAGAAACAGCAGAAGCCACCTCTGTGGCGGCTGTATCGGGCATCTGCGGATCAGCGTTGGCGCCTGCGTACGCATTCAGCGTGACGGGCACATCCTGAAAGAAGCGCGAGAACGGCTCGCCGAGCAGTTGATCGACCGAGCGCGCGCACCATGCTGATGCCGGCCGCATTGGCGTACACGATGCGGCCTTCGAGAACGACATAGAGGGGAACGGGCAGGCTTTGTGCCGACAGCGGGTAGGAAAGTTCGTCTTGCATCCCACGCTCCAACCAATGGTATTGCCCGAGATACCACGCAATCAATGTGTCCGCGGGCAACGCAACAGCAGCCAGCCTGCGGAGGCGGGACAACAACTTTTATGATGCGCAAAAGTTGCGTGTCGCGCAAATCGTTGATTTGTGATTTATACAACACACTGCATGCTTGGTTTGTCTGCGAAGTTCTCGGTTGTTTGCAGCATTCGCTGAAAAGGGTGGTCCGATCGATACGGATTCGATCAAGCCTGCAATACCGCATCTGAAGCGCTTCTCTTGTCGGCGAAATGCCGTTTGGTTCGGCAAGGCGTGCACGCCAATCTGCGCGCTGACATCAAGAGGCAGATTCGCATTGTGAGGACGAAACAGGTGTTCACGCGGCCGATGAACATTATGGAAAGAAAAAAATTGTGCCTGTAAGTAGCAGGTGTACCGGCATGCCGAAGCGCAAAGCCAACGGTAAAACACGGGCAAGGATGGATTCATCGTGGGTGTATCCAACGATCAGTCCGCAGGGGTCATCGCTTTGAAGCGGTTTTAGCGACGATCAAACATCCCTCCAGAGTGGTGAAGCAATGCGGTGCCAATGCCGGGTCACCACGTAGCTTGATAGGCGGTGGCACAGCCAGCCGCCAGCAATGTACTGGCGTCAATTGGCCTCGGGAATTGCAGGACCCAACGGCAGTTGCTAATGTGATGGCACTGAAATGCAGTGCCTTGCAGGTTTGCAGTCTTGTCTGATCGCGTATACCAGAGGAATGCATCCATCTGACTTTCTGGTTGAATCTTGAGCATTCGGTGTGCCTGATTTGATTCGACCGCTTTTGGTGCACTTGCGGCAAGCCGCGGTGCGCGATCAAAACCGTTGAAATTTCATTTCAGTTATGAATACAATTGAACTAATATCTGACCCACAACAGAATTTATTGGGAGCGCATATGGCGACATACAAGGAATTGGTTGCACAAAAGGCCAAGCTGGAAGAGCAGATCGAAACCGCCCGCGCCAAAGAGCTGGAAGCCGTTATCCAGCAAGTGCGTCAAACGGTTGCCGAATACGGCCTGACGGCTGAAGACCTGGGCCTGGCACCGCGCCGCGGCCGCCGTGCTGGTGCCAAGGCACCCGTGCCGGCGAAGTACCGCGATCCGAAGACGGGCGCAACGTGGTCTGGCCGTGGCCGTGCACCGGCCTGGATCGGCAAGAACCGCGACAAATTCCTGATCGCCTGATTTGCCCCTTTCGGTACGACGGCCCACCAGACCGGTGGGCCGTTTTTGTTGGAGCGCCTGAGCGTTCCTGACTATAACGTCGACATGACGCCCCGCCTCCCCAAATACCTCGAACTGGCCGATCGCATCCGGCTCGACATCCTGCATGGCGCCTTGCCGGCCGGCAGCGTTGCCCCCAGCGAAAACGAAGTCGCCCAACGCTACGGCGTATCGCGGCTGACAGCGCGCCGCACGCTCAATGAGCTGGCTGCACGTGGGTTGCTCAAGCGCTCGCGCGGGCAACGCAGCGTGGTACTCGATCGGGTGGGGCCGCATCGTCCTGTGCTGTATGCCCCGGGTCAGTCCGATGCGGCGTTGGAGTACGTGCCCGGCGCCGCCTACAGCGTCAGCGCATTCCAATTGGAGCGGGCTGATGAGACGGTGGCGGCCGCGCTCGGTCTGGAGGTTGGCGCGCAGGTGGCATTTGTGGAGCGCCGCGCGCAGGTCGAGGGCAAGCCCATCATGCTGCTGCGCACGTGGCTGACGTCACGGCTGGCGGCTATGCTCGAGGCGCGCGATTTTGAAGACCGCTTGTTCGTGCAGGTCTTCCAGCGGGCCAACCTGACCATCGCGCGCTCGCGCGAGGCGCCGCTGGCATGCGTGGCTGACGCGCATCAGGCCAGCCAGCTCGACGTCGCGGCAGGCGTGCCACTGGTGCGCGTACGCCGGATCGGCTACAGCGTGGCTGACGTGCCGATTTCCCTCACGTATTGCGATTTCTCCCCCGAGCGCTATACGCGCGAAGTTGACATTCGCGTCCTGCAAAACGACTGAGACTGCACTTGCGCCAGCACGGTGCAGAAACGGCGCCACACACCCCTGTGTTGGGACTTGTCTGGTGGGGGTATTCAAGCTAGCCTGCGCGCCTTCCCGCGAAAACGTATTCATTCGTGACACATCAGCATGCTGACGGCGTATTGGCACGGCTGTTGCATTCACTCGCGGCGATCTCAGCAGGGCAGGCGAGCCACCTGCCTCTGTGAAGCGAATTCAACACAACGGAACCAGAAGAGGGAGAAATCAACGATGCAACTCAAGCGATGTTTCAAGCTGGCCGCGCTGGCTGCTGCCGCCGCTCTGACCGCAGGTGCGGCCCAGGCGCAATCGTCTGTCACGCTGTACGGCCAGGTGGATGCCTGGGCCGGCATGACCAAGAACCTGGGCGCGTCTGACCGCGCAGCGGTTGTCAACTCGGGCGGCATGTCCACGTCGTACTGGGGCATGAAGGGCAGCGAAGACCTGGGCAACGGTCTGAAGGCCATCTTCACGCTGGAAGCGTTCTTCCGCCCTGACACCGGCAAGGGCGGCCGTTTTGATGGCGACACGTTCTTCGCCCGTAATTCGTTCGTCGGTCTGCAGTCGAACACCTGGGGCTCGATCAAGCTCGGCCGCAATACGCCGCAGTACTTCGTTTCGACGATCCTGTTTAACCCGTTCGGCGATTCGTACACCTTCTCGCCGATGGTGTTCCACACCTACCTGGGCAACGGCCGCACGGGCGCAGCCGGCATCTCGGGTCTGGTGGGCGATTCGGGCTGGAACAACTCGATCCTGTACAGCACGCCGGACATCAATGGCCTCACGGGCACGCTGATGTACGGTGCGGGTGAGCAGGCTGGCCACAACGGCCAGAACAAGTTTGGCGCGGGCTTCCTGTACTTCCGCGGCAACTTTGCAGCCACCGCCGCTTTCCAACAGGTGCGCTTCGATGCCAACCCGGGCGACCTGAATGCATTGGTGGCAGGTTTCCAGCGCCAGACTGCAACGCAGCTGGGTGCGTCGTATGACTTTGGCGTGGTCAAGCTGTACGGTCAGTACCAGTACATCAAGAACACGATCGCCACGGGTGATGCGAAGAGCAACGGCGGCCAACTGGGCGTGTCGATTCCGGTCGGCCCGGGCAGTGTGCTGGCTTCGTACGCCTACACGAAGACCTCGGGTGCTGCAGACGTGAAGCGAAACACCTGGGCCATTGGTTACGACTATTCGCTGTCCAAGCGCACGGATGTGTATGCCGCGTACTTCCGCGACAAGGTGTCCGACCTGAGCTCGGCTGATACTTTCGGCGTGGGCATGCGCGCAAAGTTCTAAACCTGCGCTTTCCTTGTCACCCCCGCGTGTCGACAGCGCGGGTGGGCATTTACAGCGGCGTCCGGGGTTCCGGGCGCCGTTTTTTGCTTGTGGAAGGCGAGTGGGGTCGGGCGTTCAACCGGTACGCGCGATGCGTACGGGCGCCAAGGAAGACGTGGCAGGCTCAGCTACGAGTTGCGGCTGATTCAGCAGCATGGCGCCACGCTGGGTGGCGACGAATACCGCTTCGGTACGGCTGCGGACTTCCAGGCGACGATATAGCGCGTTGATGTGCGCCTTGGCTGTGGCCTCAGAGATGCCGAGCATGCGGCTGATGGTTTTGACCGGATGGCCGCGCGAAAGCAGAACCAGGATTTCGTACTGGCGTTGGGTGAGTCCCAATAATGCGCAGTCGTCACTGCCCTTGGCGCCACCTGTTTGCGCATCTGGCCGGGCAAGCACAATGGAAGCCGGTACATAACGGCCGCCGGCGAGTACCAATTCCAATGCGGCTGCAATCAATTTGCCTGAATAGCTTTTCAGCAGATATGCAGAGACATTCAATTGCATCAGCGCGCGCACATGTGCGGCTGAATCGCTTTCACCCAGTACGGCGACGTGCCGTGGATGTGGCTGTTGCAGCAACCGGGAGAGCGCCGGAAGATCGTCGATGCCCGGCAGTGGCAGGCCGATCAGGGCCAGTTCGGCGTCCGCATGCGCCGCGAGATTTTCAAATAGGGCCTCGTCCGGGTCGACGCTGACGACTTCGGAAATGGCCGGCAAAGATTGTAAAACGTGGGTCGCACCGGCACGCACCAAGGGGTGTGCCTCAACTACGATCGATTTCACTGCGCCGCCTGTCTGGTTATGGTTGTTTGCCCATTTCCGGAATATGGCCGGCCGTCGCCCATTTGGACCGGCGAGATCCAAATTGATACAGGCGTGGCTGGTAGAAACGCAATGACGCGCGGTTTCGGTATGTTTCCCCGTTCAACCAGCAGTCACCAGGTGTGGTGCCGCCGGGCCGAAACCTTGGCATGCCATTCAGGCGCGATTTCTTTCCGGTTTTCTTGTTTATGTCGCCAGGCGCGGAGGATATACCCCGCCAAAATCGGCAGAATAAATCCCCAGCATGCTTGTTGCACCCATCAATGGGATGTAAACCTTTTTGTTTACCCCGATTGGCGGTGTGCCAGACCCCCTATAGATAGCAGGATCAGGCAGGGGCAGCTAGCCCCACTTCAAACCCATTGACGTAAACGTAAACCGGCGTTCGGCCGTCTTTGACGGCCCTGCGGTTTATTGGGCGACGACCGAGAAGCGCGGCATCGACAGCGGTTGCTTGCCGTCGCGGCCGTAGGGCGTGCCACCGCCGTTGTTGGCAGCGTGCAGGACAGACAGCGCGTTTTGCGTGGCGCGCAGACGCAGATCGATCAGGGTGCCGTTGTCCAGATTGCGCTGGCGCAGAGTGCGGGCCAGGGCCAGGTTCTCGTCGAACAGGCGGCTGGCGGTTTCATCGGTGCGCAGGTATTTGACCAGCCCGTACGGATCGGCGCCGCCGTGCTGCGCCCACCAGAGGCGGCGCTCGCGGTCAGCTTCGCCCAGGGCGGTGAGCTGCTTCTGCTTGGTCTGGGTGATGCGCTCGAGCTCGACCATGTCGCCGTCGCGCAACGCTTGCGCCTCGGCTTCCAGTGTCTGGGTGGCGGCGCGCAGCAGTTCCTGCTCGTCGGCAAGGGTGCGGATCAGCAGTGTGTTGTCCATGTTGGCGACCTTTAGCTTGCAAGCTTGGGCAGCCGCCGGCCGGCACACCGCCCCGCCGCGATCAGCCAAGGGCTGGCGGCGTCATGAGAAATGGGGGACGGACGACGGGAGGCTCCCGTCAGACCTTCTTGCTTTGTGCCGAGAGCAGCGAATGCGCGTCGGACAGCGCCGCATCGGCGATCTTGCCGGCGTCCATCTTGAGCGTGCCATTCTGAATGGCGCTGCGGATCTGCTCGACGCGTGCTGCGTTGAAGTCGCCGCTGCCCACTTGGCGCGAAACTTGATGGACCGACAGCGAAGGCACGGTTGAATCCTGGTCGCTGTGGCGCGTGGTGCCCGTGGCCGTCGTGGCCACCGAGGACGAGCCGGTCGCGCGCGTCGACCCGGACGCTGCGTCCTTGGTCGGCGCAATGGCCGGCGTGTTGTTGACGATATGGTTGATTTTCACGGGTGTCTCCGAAGAGCGCGTTCATCCTATCACCCATATCGGCCAACCCCGACCCAAACTTTAGCGGGGGATATCGGTTGCGCATCACCGTGTGTGTGTGATCGATTGATATCAAATCGATGTCAGAACTGGATCGCGACCACACCGGCGGACTGCGCAATGCCGGAAACGACGTTGCCGTTGGCCGTGCGCACCTGCGCCACCTGGCCCACAGCTGCCTGGTTCATGGCCCGGCCGTCGCTGGTCACCTGGAAGCCGCCGCCCTCCGCAACGAGCTTGACGGTCTGGCCGGCCTGCACGGCAATGGCCAAGCGCAGGCTTTCGGCGCGCAGCGGCTGGTTGGCCGCCACGCTGGTTACCAATACACGCCCGACCACGTCGGCGGGTTGCTGTACGACTGACGGTGGCAGCAGCGAAAGGTCCCCCGTGCGTGCTTCCAGGTCGCTCATGTCGAGCGTCTTGCCTGGCGAGAGCTGGTGCGACGCCACGTAATACGTCCCCGTGATCTGGATGGTGGCCGGTACCCACGCTGCCCAGGCGTGTGGTGATTTGCAGCGCACACCAACTTGAATGCGGCCGCGCAGGCGGTTGGCCGCCGGGAGCATCAGGTCGATCTGGTCACACGGCTGGTTGGCCACGCGTGGGTCGACCGGGCCGACTTCCACTGAGGCGCGCGGTGCGCCAGCGTCATTGGTGCCGCCCAGGATGTCCAGCTGCGACTGCAGTTGCTGCTGGATCTGCATCTGGATGGCGTTCGGGCCCTGGATGGTGGTCGTGGCGGGTTGTGCGGCCTGGGCCGGCATCGGCATGTTGGTGGCTGCCGGCGCGTAGCCGACGCGCATCATGCTTTGCGCGTGCGCCAGGATCGGATGGGCGAGGCTTGCCAGGACGCCCAGCGCCAGGGCCAGCAGCAGCGTGCGCCGGCGTGCGGCCAACGGCATTGCCGTGGCGCCGCGGCGGCGGACAACGGCAAAGGTCGGGTAGTGGGCGCTGCGTACAAACCGCGTGGACATGGAAAGCCCTCCATCTAGGAGCGTGTCATGCACTCTTACGGGAGTGCGAATCCACCCAAAAGGCCGCAGGGCTAGGCGTGGCCGACGCCGTGTGGTGATTCCACACAAGGAGGCCGCAACGACGCCATGCGGCCTTTTGGGTGGATTCCCTTTGGGTTGTTTCCAAAACACGCGCTGGGGGTGTTACGGCCACCCGCCAATGGAACAACCATTGGCAGCCGTCCGTGCCTACCCAGCACGCGTTTTGGAAACAACGCATCTCCCGTAAGAGTGCATGACACGCTCCAGAGTCCGGTGAAGTGTAGCCACGCGCGCGGGAGGGCCAAATGCGGAAATGTCGGCCAATCCCCCCCTTATTCGGACGAATGCTCTTGCCAGGTGGCCCCTAGACTTTGCAACGTGGTGAAGTCCCTGGCGTTGCGCGGTGCCGTTCCATTTGCCGCGCGGCCTGCCCCGGAAGGTCGGTTTCCCGGCCGGCCCCCGGATCCGCAGACAAGGCCCTCTCCACTGAGGCTGCATGACGGCAACTCAGCAATACAGCGGTTCTGGAGACGGCATCGGCGGTTTTGAAGGGGCTGCCGATGCCTGCTTCTCCAACCCACGGAATTCGGAATACCAAACAAACGCGGCGGCGGGGTTGCCAGTTCAGGCACCAACAAGACGCCACGCGCGAGGAATGACAGACATGGTCGACAAGCTGGATCAGTTGTTCGGTTTTCAGGAGAAGGCGTTGCAGTTGCGTTCGCAGCGGCACCAGATCCTGGCCTCGAACATCGCCAACGCCGACACGCCCAACTACAAGGCGCGCGACTTCGATTTCCAGTCGGCGCTGCAAAAGGCGGTCGGCCAGCAAAGCGGCAACACGCTGCCGATGACGGCCACGGCGTCCGGCCACCTGACGGCGGACGGCGCCCCTGCCGGTGATGTGACGCTGATGCAGGCGTCGCTCTCTCAGCAGGCCAAGTCGCTGCAGGGCGAAGTGCAGTACCGCACGTCGCAGCAGCCTTCCATTGACGGCAACACGGTCGACATGGACGGCGAGCGCATGCGCTTTGCCGACAACACCGTACGTTACGAGGCCGACCTGAACATCGTGACGCAGAAGATCAAGTCGATGCTGGCGGCCATTCAGAACAGCTAGCGCGGCAAAGCAAGACAAAGCAGGACCGAGCAGAACAGAGCAAGACAGGGTAGGACGATCGCGCCGCAGTCTCGGGTGCGACGAAAGAGGGGCGGGAGTGATGCGGCGCCCCGGGCCAGGCAGTCTGGCCCGGAGAGCGCCCACACAACACCGGACCGATCCGGCAACAGCAAACAGTACTCAGACAGCGGAACCAACATGTCGCTATTCAAGGTGATGGATGTGGCTGGCAGCGCGCTCACCGCGCAGTCCAAGCGCATGAACGTGGTGGCCTCCAACCTGGCCAACGCCGAGAGCGTGACGGGGCCCAACGGCACCGCCTACCGCGCCAAGCAGGTGGTGTTCTCGCCCGAGCAGGGGGCTGACGACTACGCCACGGGCGTGTCGGTCGACCGCGTGGTGGAAGACACCGTCACCCCCATGAAGCGCATGCACCAGCCGGGCAACCCGCTGGCCGATGCCGACGGCTACGTGACCATGCCGAACGTGGATCCGGTCGAAGAAATGGTCAACATGATTTCCGCCTCGCGTTCGTACCAGGCCAATGTGGAAGTCGCCAACACCACCAAGACGATGGCCGCCAAGGCCCTGACCCTGGGCCAGTAAGCGGCCCCCGCTCAAGCCTCCTAAGCGAGATACGACTATGACCGTCAGCTCCACGACAAGCACCACGGGTACCACCGGTACCACGAGCACGACCACCGGCAACAACCTGGCGATCACCAGCGGTACCGATCTGCAGAGCACGTTCCTGCAGATGCTGGTGGCGCAGTTGAAGAACCAGGATCCGCTGAACCCGATGGACAACTCGCAGATGACCACGCAGCTCGCGCAAATCAACACGGTCAGCGGGATCCAGCAGTTGAACACCACGATGTCCAGCATGCTCACGCAGAACGCTGCCACGCAGGCTTCATCGATGATCGGCCGGACGGTGCAGGTGCCGTCGTCCAACCTCACGCTGGCGTCCGGCAAGGCCAACTTTGGCATCTCGGTGCCTAATGGCGCCGATGACGTGGTCGTCACCATCAAGAATGCGGCCGGGGTTGCGGTGCGTACCGTTGATCTGGGCCAGATGACGGCCGGCTCCGGCAACTACACCTGGAACGGCAAGGACGACAAGGGCAACCAGCTTGCCGATGGCAACTACACGATCAGTACTGCGGCCACGCTCAACGGCCAAACCACCACGGCAAACGCGCTGGGCACCGACAAGGTGGCCGGCGTGACCATCAACAACGGCACGATGCAATTGGTGCTGGCATCCGGCGGGACGGCCAAGCTGTCTGACGTCGCTTCTATTCAGTAACGGGCCCGTCTCAGACACGCCCGCCGCATTTCTATTCTCGGGAGAACACTATGGGATTCCAGCAAGGCCTGAGCGGTCTCGACGCCGCCTCTCAAAACCTCGATGTGATCGGCAGCAACGTCGCCAATGCCAACACCGTCGGCTACAAGAAATCGACCGCCGAGTTTGGCGACGTGTACGCACGTTCGCTGGTGGGTGCTACCGACAATCAGGTTGGCCAGGGCGTGAGCGTGACCCGGGTGTCGCAGTCGTTCACGCAGGGCAACGTGACCAACACCGGCAACCCGCTGGACATCGCCATCAACGGCACGGGCTTCTACCGCATGGTGGACGCGAGCAGCGGCCAGGTGTCGTACACGCGTAACGGCCAGTTCCAGACCGACAAGAACGGCTACATCATCTCCGCCACCGGCCAGAATTTGACCGGCTACGGTGTGGATAACACCGGCAAGGTCAACACCGCCGTGCTGACCAACCTGAAGATTCCGGTCAATGACCTGGCGCCGCTGGCCACCACCAACACCGCGTTCGGGGTGAACCTTGACGCTGCCGCCACGCCGCCGACCACCACGCCGTTCTCGGCCACCAACTCGGCCACGTTCAACCACTCCGTTTCGGAACAGGTGTACGACGGCACGGGCACGGCCCACATGCTGACCAACTACTACGTGAATACGGGCCCTGGTACATGGGCGGTGTACTCGCAGGTCGATGGCAACAACCCGACTGGCGGTAACCCGGTCTCCACGCTGACCTTCAATGCCAGCGGTGCACTGACCACCAACCCCAGCAAGGTTGCCGTGGCCTTTGGCGGCATGAGCATCGCCAACATGGACTTCACCGGCACCACGCAATACGGCGGCGGCTACAACGACACCGCCCCCGGCGTTTCGCAGGACGGCTACGCCACTGGCCGCCTGGCCAGCTACGCGGTGGGTACCGACGGCACCATCACTGCGCGCTATTCCAACGGCCGCACCGCCGTGCTGGGTCAGGTTGCCATGGCCAACTTCAAGGCACCGGAAGGCCTGCAGAACATCGGCGGCAACCAGTGGGTGGAAACGTCCAACTCGGGCGCCCCGAACCTGGGCACGCCGGGCATGGGTTCGTTCGGCTTGCTGCAGTCGTCGGCGGTGGAGCAATCCAACGTGGATCTGTCGGCCGAGCTGGTGAACATGATCATTGCCCAGCGCTCGTACCAGGCCAATGCGCAAACCATCAAGACGCAGGACACCATCCTGCAGACGCTGGTGACCATGTAAGCACTGGATTGTCCTAACAGCCATCACCTGAACGCCCATCTAGGAACCTCGCATGGACCGCTCAATTTACGTGTCGATGACTGGCGTGAAGCACCTGTTCGACCAACAGGCCGCCAGCGCCAACAACCTGGCCAACGCCAGCACCACCGGCTTCAAGGCGCAGATCGACGCGTTCCATACGGTGGGTGTGCAGGGCGATGGCTCGCCCACGCGCAGCTATGTGATGGCATCGGCCATCGGCACAGACGTGACGCCAGGCCCGATCGAGACCACCGGCCGTTCTCTGGATGTGGCAGTCGACGGGCAGGGCTACTTTGCCGTGCAGGCCGCGGATGGCTCCGAGGCGTACACCCGCGCGGGCACGTTTCAACTGAGTGCCGACGGCACCATCGTCACCCTGGCCGGCCAGCCGGTGATGGGTGATGGCGGCCCGATCACGCTGCCGCCCAACACGACGGTGCAGTTTGCCAAGGACGGCACGGTCAACGCCATCAGCGCGGACAACGTCACGCCGCCGGTGTCGCTGGGCCGTCTGAAGCTGGTCAGCATTGACCCTTCAAACCTGAACCGTGGCACTGACGGCCTGTTCCGTCAGCGTGATGGGCAGGACGCCGACACGAATGAAAACGTGCGCATCACGCCCGGCGCACTGGAAGGCAGCAACGTCAACCTGACCGACTCGCTGGTCAACATGATTGAAATTTCGCGCCAGCTCGAGATGCAGATGAAATCGCTGCAGACGAGTGACACGAATGCCCAGTCGGCCAATGAACTGCTGCGCCACGCTTGATGCGTTGCGTGTGAACTGAATCAACCAAGGACTCGAACATGATTCGCTCCCTGTGGATTTCCAAGACCGGGATGGACGCCCAGCAATCGCAGCTGGATGTCATCTCGAACAACCTGGCGAACGTCAACACGACGGGCTTCAAGCGCTCGCGCGCCGTGTTCGAAGACTTGCTGTACCAAAACGTGCGTGAGCCGGGGGCGCAATCGTCGCAACAGACCACGCTGCCTTCGGGCATGCAGGTCGGTACCGGCGTGCGCATCGTCGCCACCGAGCGCTTGCACACGCAGGGCAACCTGACGCAAACCGGCAACGCGACCGACGTGGCCATCAACGGCAACGGCTTCTTCCAGGTGCAGATGCCTGATGGCACTCTGGCGTATACGCGCGACGGTAGTTTCCAGGTCAACGCGCAGGGTCAGTTGGTGACCTCCAGCGGTTACCCGATCCAGCCGGCCATCACCATTCCGCAGAACGCCACCAGCCTCACCGTGGGCAAGGATGGTGTGGTGACGGTCACCACGCCTGGCTCGGTCAACAACACCCAGGTCGGCACATTCCAGTTGGCCAACTTCATCAACCCGGCCGGTCTGCGCAGCATGGGCGAGAACCTGTATGCAGAGACCGAAGCCGCCGGCACGGCCAACCTGGCCAATCCGGGTTCCAACGGCACGGGTGTGCTCAACCAGAACTACGTGGAAACGTCCAACGTGAACGTGGTGGAAGAAATGGTCAACATGATCCAGACGCAGCGTGCGTACGAGATCAACAGCAAGTCGGTGCAGACGTCCGACCAGATGCTGGAGAAGCTGTCGCAGCTCTAAGCTGGGCAGCGCAGTTTTTAAGGAAGTCTTGCGATGCAAACCCCCCCGGTCTACTCGCTCCAACAGGAACAGATTCAGCACGGCGGCCGCGCTGTGCGAATCGCCAAACTGGCCGTGCTTGGCACGGCGGCTCTGCTCGCTACGGCGTGCGGCTTCCTGCCGCCGCCGGCGCCGATTGTGCAGGGCCCGACCACGGCGCGTCCGCCCATGCCCGTCATGGCACCGCGTCAGAACGGGGCGATCTACCAAGAGGTTGCATCGGGCAGCGGCGGCTTTCGCGGCATGTTCGAAGACCGCCGCGCACACATGGTGGGCGACACCATCACCATCGTGATTACCGAGAACACGGCAGCCAGCAAGCAGACTTCCGGCAGCGTGGACCGCAGCGGCAGCAAGACCACGTCGGTGCCCACGTTTGCTGGCATGAACCCGGGCGTGCTGTCGCTGCTGGGCGTATCGGCCAGCGACGCCAACAAGTTCGACAGCAAGGGCGCCAACGGTGCGCAGAACAACTTCACCGCCACCATTACCGTGACGGTGGTGGAAGTGCTCGGCAACGGCAACCTGGTGGTGAGTGGCGAGAAGCAGATGGCCGTGGGCCAGGGCACCGAGTCGATCAAGTTCTCAGGCGTGATCAACCCGACCACCGTCAACAACCAGAACACCGTGCTGTCCACCCAGGTGGCGGATGCACGCATGGAATACCGCGGCACCGGCTACGTGGCCGAAGCCCAGCAGATGGGCTGGCTGTCGCGGTTCTTCCTGACCGTGTCGCCGTTCTGAGGAAGCCGCTATGACTTTACATCGCATCATCGGCGCGGCCCTGGTGGCACTGAGCGCAATCTGTGGCACGGCACACGCCGACCGCATCAAGGATCTGACCAGTGTTGCCGGTGTGCGTGAGAACGCGCTGATCGGCTACGGCCTGGTCGTCGGCCTGGATGGCAGTGGTGACCAGACCACGCAGACGCCGTTCACGATCCAGAGCTTCAACAACATGCTCACGCAGTTCGGCATCAACGTGCCGGCCGGCGCCAGCATCCAGCTCAAGAACACCGCTGCCGTGGTGGTGACGGCTGCGCTGCCTGCCTTTGTGCGGCCTGGCCAGACCATCGACGTAACGGTGTCTTCCATTGGTAATGCCAAGAGCCTGCGCGGCGGCACGCTGCTGCTCACGCCGCTCAAGGGCGTGGACGGCCAGTTGTACGCCCTGGCGCAGGGCAACGTGGTGATTGGCGGTGCGGGTGCGTCGGCCAACGGCAGCAAGGTGCAGATCAACCAGCTGGGCGCCGGCCGCATCGCCAACGGGGCGACGGTGGAGCGCGCAGTGCAGGCCACGGTGGGCGAAGCCGGCAGCATCCAGCTCGACACCGGCACGACGGACTTCGGTACGGTGCAGAACATCGTCAACGCCATCAACAAGCAGTTCGGCACCGACACCGCCCAGGCCGCCGACGGCCGCACGATCAACGTGCGTGCGCCGGCGCTGGCGTCGGACCGCGTCGGGTTTCTCGCCAAGTTGCAGAACATTGACGTGACGCCGGCGCTGGCCGCCGCACGCGTGGTGGTCAACGCGCGTACGGGCTCGGTGGTGATGAACCAGCTCGTCAAGCTTGAGCCCTGCGCGGTGGCACACGGCAGCCTGTCAGTCACCATCAGCACCGAGCCGGTGGTGAGCCAGCCGGCACCGTTCTCGCAAGGCCAGACGGTGGCGGCCGCACGTTCGAACATCGAGGTCAAGCAGGCAGGCGGCAGCCTCATCAACGTGAAGGGCGGCACCAACCTGGCAGATGTGGTCAAGGCCATCAATGCGATCGGTGCCAACCCGCAAGACCTGATTTCGATCCTGCAGGCGATGAAGGCGGCCAACGCCCTGCGCGCCGAGCTGGAAATCATCTAAAGCAGGGGCCGACGCGATGAACCCGACCGACCTCACCAGCCGCCTGGCGCTCGACTCCACAGGGTTCGAGTCGCTCAAGCAAGCCGCACGTACTGACCCGACCGGTGCCGCCAAGACCGTCGCCAAGCAGTTCGACGCGATCTTCGTGAACATGATGCTCAAGCAGATGCGCGATGCATCGCCGCAGAACGGGCCGTTCGATTCGTCGTCGACCAAGATGTACACGTCGATGCTTGACCAGCAGCTCTCGCAGACGATGGCATCGCGCGGCGTGGGCGTAGCAGACCAGTTGCTCAAGCAGATGCTGCGTCAGGCCAACCATGTGAACCCGGATGCCGGTGGGCCGGTGAATACCGCGCTGTCCAACACCACCGCCACGAACACCGCCTTGCCGGGGGCAACAGGCTCCACGTCGGACACCGCCAAGGCCATCGCCCGCTCGTCGCTCAACAGCATGGCCGCTGCGGTTGCGCCCGGCACGGAAGACGATGGCTCGGGCATCAGCACCGTGCCGCGCCCGGGTCTGGAAGAGCGCGTGCAGCGCGCCCTGGCTGCCCTGCGCAAGCAGGCCGGGGCGGACCAGAGCGGCCAGTCGACCGGCGCACTGCCGGATGTAGATTTGTCGACCGTGGCTTCCGAGCCGCGTGGTGATCGCATGGCCAGCTTCTACAACAAGCTGATCGGCCACGCCTCGCAGGCCGCGCAGGAAACCGGCATTCCGGCCAACTTCATGATCGGCCACGCCGCACTGGAGTCCGGCTGGGGCCGCCGCGAAATCAAGTCCAGCGACGGCACCAACACGCACAACCTGTTCGGCATCAAGGCCGGCGGCTCGTGGACGGGCAAGACGGCCACGGTGACCACCACCGAATACGTGGGCGGCGTCGCGCACAAGGTCCAGGAGAAGTTCCGCGTCTACGGCTCGTACGCCGAGGCGTTCAAGGACTACGCCAATCTGCTGGCCAACAACCCGCGCTACAGCAACGTCGTGGCGGCGGGCAACGGTAACGACGCGGCCTCGTTTGCCAAGGGCTTGCAACGTGCGGGTTACGCCACAGACCCGAACTACGCCAACAAGATCATGGCGGTGCTCAAACAGATCGTTTGACGTTCGCTATCAACGAGAAAAACCAATAGTGTCGGCCGGCTCAAGTTTGATCAGAGCCGGCCGATGTTGTTTGTAGGGTCCATCTTGGCGGCACTGTGCTGCCTGCATCGAGACAAACATGAGCAGCTCCCTCCTGAATATTGGCGCGACCGGCCTGCAGGTCGCCAATATCAACCTACAGGTGACCGGCAACAACATCGCCAACGCCAACACGCCTGGCTATTCGCGCCAGGAGGCCGTGCAGACGGAGAACATTCCGCTGTACGCCGGCGTTGGCTATCTGGGGCAGGGTGCGAATGTGACGACCGTCAAGCGTATCTACGACCAGTTCCTGACGGCCCAAGTGCAGAGCGGCCAGGCCGCCACCAGCTCGGCTGACCAGCTCAATAGCCTGGTGTCCGGTCTGAGCCAGTACATGTCGGATAGCAACAGCGGGCTCTCCTCGGCGCTGACCAGCTTCTTCAACGGGGCCGACGGTCTGACGTCCAACCCGTCGAGCACCACCGCGCGCCAGGTGTTCCTGAACGCCGCGGCGGGCTTGCAGAGCCGTTTCAATTCGATTGCCGGCCAGTTGACCTCGCTGTCTGGCCAGGTCAACACGCAGGTGCAGACGCAGATCAGCTCGGTCAACAGCGTGGCGCAGCAGATTGCTGGCCTGAACGACCAGATTGCCAAGGCTGAGGCCTCCACCGGCCAGCCTGCCAATGACCTGCGTGACCAGCGCGACCAGCTCGTGCAGACGCTCAACAAGTCGATCAAGGCCAGCGTGGTGCAGACCGGTGACGGTCAGTACAACATCTACGTGGGCAATGGTCAGGCGCTGGTGCAGGGCAACCAGAGCTACCAGCTGGCGGCCGTGCCGTCGCAGTACGACCCGACGCAACTATCGGTGGGCTACAAGAGCCCGGCCGGCACCGTCAACATTGACGACAGCCAACTGGGCGGCGGCGCCCTGGGGGGGCTGCTGGATTTCCGCCGCAACACGCTCATCCCGGCGCAGAACAGCCTGGGCAAGCTGGCTGCGGCCGTGTCGGCCGACGTGAACGCGCAGAACAACCTGGGTATGGACGCCAACGGCAAGATGGGGACGAACCTCTTCTCCGTGGCTGGCCCCACCGTTGCCGCCAGCAGCAACAACACCGGCAGCGCTACCGTCACGGCCAGCATCACCAACGCCAATGCGGGCCAAGGTTACGACTACCAGATCAAGTACCAGGGCGGCGCCTACACCGTTTCGCACTACCCGGATGGCTCTGCTTCCGTGACGGTGACGAGCTGGCCGACCACCATTGATGGCGTCACGATGAACCTGTCGGGCACCATGAACAGTGGGGATTCGTTCCTGGTGCGCCCGACCGCCAATGCGGCATCGAGCATGCAGACGCTCACCACCGACTATCACAACGTGGCGGCCGCCACGCCGGTAGTGCTCAACCAGGGCAGCAACAACACGGGCAGCGCTACGGTGTCGTCCATTGGTGTGGACAGCACGTACGCCGGCGCGCCGCTCACGTCGCCGGTCAACCTGACGTACAGCTCGGCGGTGGGTGGCTCGCTCTCGGGTTTCCCGGGCAGCGTGACGGTCAACGTCAACGGCACCAACACGACATACAGCGGCGGCACTGCGCCGTACACGCAGGGTGCGACGTACTCGTTCAATGGCGTGCAGCTGACGTTGTCGGGCACACCGGCCAACAACGACACGTTTGCCGTCTCGGCCAACACCGCCAACAGCACCGACGGCGGCAACGCCAGCGCGCTGGCCAAGCTGCGCAATGCCACGCTGCTCGACGGCGGCACCACCTCGATCGGCTCGTCGTGGAACAACCTCGTCACCAAGGTGGGCGTACAGGCCAACACGGCCAGCAGCAACCTGACCTCGCAGAAGGCGCTGCTGGCAAGCTCGCAGCAGCAGCAGTCGTCTGTGTCGGGCGTGAGCCTGGATGACGAGGCAATGAACCTGATGAAGTATCAGCAGGCCTACCAGGCATCGGCCAAGGTGATGCAGACGGCCAATACGCTGTTTGATTCCTTGCTGTCGATTGCCGGCGGCTGACCGGGCGGCTGAAGAATCCGCCCCATTTGTCGATAACGTCCTAAAGCCCTTCGTCCGGACCGATCATGCGAGTCAGTACCGCCCAATTCTTTGCTGCATCCACTGCTTCCATGCAGAACACGCAGTCGAACCTGATGACGCTGCAGCAGCAGATTGCGAGCGGCATTGCGCTCACCAGCGCGGGTGACAACCCGAGCGCGTTCGGCCAGATGTCGCAGCTGCAGCAGACGCAGGACGCCAATGATCAATACCAGGCCAACCGCGACGCCACCGATGCACGCCTGACCAACGTGTCGTCAGCGCTCACCAACCTGGCGACCACGCTGCAGCAGGGCAAGCAGAGCCTGGTGTCGGCCAATACCTCGCTGATGACGGATTCGCAGCGCATTGGTGTGCTGGCACAGGTCAAGCAGCAGTATCAGCAGTTGCTCGCCACCGCCAACCAGCGCGATGCCTCAGGCGTGGCACTGTTCGGTGGCGCTAACGGCACGACCGACCCGTTCGTCAATTCGGGTGGCACCGTGCAGTACGTCGGCAGCGGACAGCCGCCCACGGTGCAGGTCTCTCAGAACGTATCGATGCCGAACTCGGTGTCGGGTGACTCGGTGTTCGTGCGCATTGCCAATACGGACCCGGCCAACCCGAGCGCCAATCAAAGCATCTTCAAGACGTACGAAAACCTGATCACGGCACTGTCCACCCCGATCAATCCGGCCACCCAGGCCACCGATGTTGCCAACCTGCAGAAGGCCGTGCAGACGGCGCAGGGCAACCTCGACAACGCTTACCAGGTCGCCCTGCAGGCGCAGGTGACCGTGGGCACGCAGCAGGCGCAGATCACCACGCTCAACAGCAGCGGCTCGAGCTACGGCGAGCAGTTGAAGGAGCAGATCTCCAAGCTGCAGTCGGTGGACTACACCACCGCCATTTCGCAGTTTGCCCAGCAGCAGGTGTCGTTGCAGGCCGCGCAGAAGACGTTTACGGCCATGCAGGGCATGTCGCTGTTCCAGTACTTCAATCCTTGATCGGCTGACCAGAGGCGGTCAGGGGGCGCGGCGTATCATGTCGGCTCGCCTACCGTCAGGACTGGTCATGCCCATTCAATATCTCCGCCGCCTGACCAGCCCCGAACGCACGGAAGACGCCAACCGCCGGCTGGGGCAATCGCTGGCTTTCGTGGCCGGCGCCGCCAACGCAGGCGGTTTTCTCGCCGTCAAACAGTACACGTCGCACATGTCCGGCATTGTCTCGGCAATGGCCGATGACCTTGTGCTGGGCGACGTGGTGCTCGTGCTGGCGGGCTTTGCCTCGCTGCTGGCGTTTCTGTGCGGAGCAGCCTGTACGGCGGTACTCGTCAACTGGGGCCGCCGGCGCAGCACGCAAAGCGAGTTTGCGCTGCCCCTCATGCTGGAGGCCGCGCTGCTGCTGCTCTTCGGGCTGATGGGCACGTCGCTCGGGCAATACCGCGTCGTGTTCGTGCCGGCCACCGTAGCGCTGCTGTGCTTCTTGATGGGGCTGCAGAACGCCATCATCACCAAGATATCGAAGGCGGAGATCCGCACCACCCATGTGACTGGTCTGGCCACCGATATCGGCATCGAGGTCGGCAAGGCGCTGTACTGGAACCACGGGCACCGCAATCTGCCGGCCGTGGTTGCCAACCTGCCCAAGCTGCGCTTGTTGGTTTCCCTGCTGGGGATGTTCTTCGTGGGTGGCGTGGCGGGGGCGCTGGGTTTCAAGCACGTGGGTTATGCCACCACCATCCCGCTCGCATCCATTCTGATGCTGCTGGCTGTCGTGCCCATCGTGGACGATCTGCTTGCACGCAGGCGGTAGCGGTTTGCTCAGCGCAGCACCAGGCCAATGGCGATCGCGCAGCCCAGCACGATCAGCCACGGCACCGCAGTCCTGACCACCACCGTGCGCAGCCAGTCGGCCTGATCGGCGCGGCGCGCGGTGCGGATCAAGCCTCCTGCCAGCAGCACCTCGAACGCGGCTTCCGACAGCAGCATCGGCCCTTGCGTGTAGAAGTACGTCACCACGCCAAGGCACGCTGTCACAGCGGCCACCACCACAGCAATCACCAAGACCAGCGGTAGCGCCTCATCTGCCGAAGACAGGCTGTCTGCCACGCCGCTGCCGGCTTCACCCAGCAGAGATGAATCGGCTGCATCGGCCAGCGGTTCAAAATCGGCCGAGGCGCCGCCACCGCCAAATATACCGCCCTGCCCACCAATGGGGCCAAGCTGCGCGGCCGCACGCCCGATGTTGCCGCCAAGGCGTGGCATGGGGAGACCGGAGCCAAAGTCGATCGCATCTGCGGCTGCATCGGCAATCGAATCGCTCTGCCAGCCTCGTGCGCTTTGCTGTTTGCGACGCTGCGTGAATCCCGCATAAGCCAGCCACAGCTTGAAGGCAACGAGCATTGCCAGCCATGCGGTCACGGTGGCGATGCTGTAGCGCCACGGCGGCGAGTCCAGTCCCGTCAATTGCAGCAGCTTGTTGCAGGTCACACCCCATGCCAGCGACCACAGCACGATCAACACCACGTGCAGACGCAGGGCAAAGCGGCTCGCCAGCCGGCGGGCGAGATTGCGTTTGAGGACGGGTTCTGTCGTGAGCGTCGGCGCTGCGGGCGTCTTCTTGCGCTTCATCAGATCATGCCGCCGTTGACGCCAATCACCTGCCGCGTGACATACGACGCCGCATCCGACATCAGAAAGCCTACTACCGCAGCCACCTCTGCCGGTTGCCCGACGCGGTTCATCGGCACCGCTTCCAGCGCCTGGTCCAGGTGCTCCATGTGCGCCAGCATCTCGGTTTCGATCAGCCCCGGTGCCACGCAGTTGACGGTGATGCGGCGCGAGGCCAACTCCACCGCCAGCGCCTTCGTCGCGCCAATCAACCCCGCCTTGGCCGCGCTGTAGTTGACCTGCCCGCGGTTGCCCATCACGCCCGAGACGGAGGCAATGGTGACGATGCGCCCGCCCTGGCGTGCTCGCACCATCGGCATGGTGAGCGGGTGCACGACGTTGTAGAAACCGTCCAGGCCCGTCTCCAGCACGATGTCCCAGTCTTCGTCTGTCAGGGCAGGGAAGGCCGCGTCGCGCGTGACGCCCGCGCACAGGACGATGCCGTAGTAGGCGCCGTGTGCATCCACATCGGCTTCGAGTTGCGTACGGCAGGCCGTGCGGTCACGCACGTCGAATTGCAGGACGTGGGCGGCACCGCCCTGGGTTTGGATGTCGGTAACGATGGCCTCGGCCTCTTTGCGGCCGCTACGGCAGTGGACCGAAACGTCGAACCCGTCAGACGCCAGTTGGTATGCGATTGCGCGGCCAATGCCACGGCTTGCGCCCGTCACGAGAACACGGCGGCTCATGTGGTGAGACTCCCTTCTTTGGATGCTTGAAAACCGGTGGGCGGGTGCGATTCGACGATCGCTTGGGCTAGAGGCTGGCCACCGGCGTAGCTGTGCAATTGCGCAAGACTAACACCCTGTGCCCGGAGGCTTCCCATCGTTCCGGCTAGGGCGCGGCTGAGCAGTCGGCGCGGATTGGATTGTGACCGGCAGCCCTGTCCAAATAGGCCAACCGATGGCGAAACGTGAGGCGACTACGAGCGGCTACGTGTCAGCAGGCAGATCAGGCTGCCCGCCGACAGCAAGATGGCTGGTATGTGGACCAACGCCTGCACCATTTCCTGTAGGTGAAATGGCTGTATGACAGCAATCGCTGTCTTGGCGCTCAGCAGACTCAGCAAGAGGACGATCGAAAACACAGCGATGGCGATGTGCCGAGGTCGGTGTCCAAAGGGCAATCGCTGCGCGAGCACCACAAAGCCCCACGCCAGCAGGGCACTTGCAAAGCCGGAAACGAGAGCAAGGAGCTTCGCGTTGTCAGCCGCTGCTGCCGAGACTCCCGTCATCACCGCCATCGTGATGTTGATGATGAGCCCGAAGGCCAACACATGCAGGGCGAACTGCGCGAACCCGCAATGGACTCGGGGTTGAGTGGGTGCCTGTGAGGCGTTGTTCGGCGTATCGGAGTCAGTAGTCACCGCGAGCCAGATCGATCAACGAGACAACGCCCCGTTTGTCCCAAACTGAGTAAACGCCCGCCCACTCAACTCCAGCGCATCCATGACCGACCGCTCCACCACCGGTGCGAGCGAAGTCATCATCACCATAACCAACATCAGCCCCACCACCAGCGTGGCGGAAATGCCCACCGCAAACGGGTTGAGCGCCTGCGCGGTGCGTGCCAGCACGGCAAAGCCCAGGTTGACGATCATCATGATGGCGATGATCGGCAGGGCGACGCGCACGGCCAGTGCGAAGGCGATGGTGCCGCCTTCGGCCAGTGCCTGCCAGCCGGGGTTGGCCAGCGGCGCAGCCGAGATGGGCAGCGCGGTAAAGCTGTCGAACAGGGCGTGCAGCAGCACAAGGTGCCCGTCGCCGGCAATGAAGGCGGTGATGGCCGTGAGGTTGAGAAAGCGGCCGAGCAGCATGCTGCTTTCGGTTTGTGTCGGGTCGACCAGCGTGGCAAAGCCCAGGCCCATCTGTATCGACATCACCTCGCCCGCACCGCTGATGGCGCTGAACACGAGCTGCACACAAAACCCGAGCGACAGCCCGATCGCCACTTGCAGCAGGGTGATCCACAGTCCCTCGTATGAGCCCACGGACACGCCAGGCGGCACTGGCAGGATCGGTGCCAGTGCCACCGTGAGAATGACGCCGAACGCCACCTTGATCGACATCGGCACTTCTGTGTTGGCAAACGGCGGCGCAATCGCAATGAACGCCAGAATGCGCACGAGCGGCCACCAGTACATGGCGATCCAACCGTTGAGCTGGCTGGCGGTGAACTGGATCATGGCGGCGGGGTGGTGTGTTTGGTGGCTGCGAGTCGACTACGTCAATTCACGTAGTTGGGGATATTGGTGAGCAGATCGCGCGTGTAATCGACGATCACGCTCACGAGCCAGGGGCCGGCCAGGATCATGGTGGCGGCCACGGCCACCAGCTTGGGAATGAACGACAGCGATTGCTCGTTCAGCTGTGTGGCAGCCTGGAACACCGCCATCAGCAGGCCGACCACGAGCGACACCAACAGCATGGGCGCGCCCACCATCATGGCGACCTGCATCGCCTGGCGCGCCATATCCAATACGTATTCGGGTGTCATGGCGGCTCCTTATTGCACAAAGCTCTGGGCCAGCGAGCCCAGCAACAGGTGCCAGCCATCCACCAGCACGAACAGCATGATCTTGAACGGCAGCGAGAAGATCGACGGCGTGACCATCATCATCCCCATCGACATCAGCACGGCCGCTACCACGATGTCGATCACCAGGAACGGGATGAAGATGGCAAACCCGATCTGGAACGCGCTCTTCAGCTCGCTGGTGACAAAGGCGGGAATGAGCGCGCGCATGGGCGTCTGCTCCGGGCTGGCAATGGGGGGCATGTTGCCCATCTTGACGAACAGGGCGAGGTCCGGCTCGCGCGTCTGCTTGAGCATGAACTGGCGCAGCGGCGTGGCGGCCGTGTCCATGGCTTGTTCTACGGTGATCTTGTTGTCGCGCAGCGGCACGTAGGCGTCGGTGTACACCTTGTCGAGCACTGGCGACATGACGAAGAACGTGAGAAACAGTGCCAGCCCAATCAGCACCTGGTTGGGCGGCGTGGTTTGTGTGCCCAGCGCATGGCGCAGCAACGACAGCACGATGACGATGCGCGTGAAGCTGCTCATCATCAGGATGATGGCCGGCAGGAAGCCCAGCGACGTGAGGAAGATCAGCGTCTGCACCGGCAGCGTGTAGCTCTGCCCACCAGTAGCGCCCGAGAGCAGCGGTAGGCCCGGTTGCGCCTGCGCAAACACGGCGGGCGTGGCACACAGCAAGGCCAGCGCAGCGAGGTAACGAAGAACAGCACGCATGTTCATTCCGACTTCCCCGTCAGGTGGCGCTTGACCTGGACAGCCAGTGCATCCGCAAAGGAAGGGGGTTTGGTATTGGCGCCATCACCGGAGTTGGCATTCGGCTCGGCGGGCGTGGCGGGCTCAATGGGCCGTGGCAGCGTGTGCAGTGTCTGCACGTTGTGCTGGGTAACGCCCAGCACCAGCCACGTGCCATCCACTTCCACCACTACGACTTTCTCGCGGGCGCCCAGCATCTGCTGCGCCACGACCGAGACGACCTGGCTGCGGCGCCCAGGGCCCATGCCCGCGCGCTGTTGCAGCCTGCGCAGCAGCCAGCCGGCTGCCACGATCATGGCCAATACGACAAACAGGCCGCCCAAGGTGCGGGCCCAATCAACTGCATGGTTCATTTCAACACCTTGCCCGGGGGGAGCAGTGGTTGCGCAGGGTGCGACGGCTTAGCCGTTCAACTCAGCGGTTCAACTTACGGATACGTTCGGACGGCGTGATGATGTCGGTCAGGCGGATACCGAACTTCTCGTTCACGACCACCACTTCGCCCTGGGCGATCAGGTAACCGTTCACCAGCACGTCCATCGGCTCACCGGCCAGTGCGTCCAGCTCCACCACCGAGCCCTGTGCCAGTTGCAGCAGGTTCTTGATGGGCACCTTGGTGCGGCCCAGCTCCACCGTCAACTGCACGGGGATGTCCAGGATCATGTCGATGTCGTTACGCGTGTTGCCGGCCGCACTGGGGCTATCGACAACCAGCGGCTTGAACACCGAATCGGAGGCTGGTGTGGCTGCGGGCGGATTGGCTGCAGCGCGCTGTGCGGCCTCCAGGGCCATGGCCTCTTCCATCGTCATCTCGACATCGGTGTCGTCGGCGCTGGTCTCGGGGTTCATGGTCGGTTCAGTTGTCATCTTCAGACTCCATGGCAGATTCACTGCCGCTCATATTCAGCATGCGGTTGACCCGCAGGGCGTATTGACCGTTGAAGGTGCCGTAGCTGCATTCCATGACGGGCACGCCGTCCACCTTGGCGGTCACGGATTCGTCCAGCTCAACCGGCAAGACATCGCCCACCTTCATGTTCAGGAGGTCGGAAAACTGCACGCGGGCGGTGGTCAAGTCGGCAATCAGTTCCACCTCGGCGGTCTGCACCTGCTGCGAGAGCAGCCGCACCCAGCGCTTGTCCACTTCCAGCGCCTCGCCCTGGATGGCGGAGGTGAGCCGGTCGCGGATCGGCTCGATCATCGTGTAGGGCATGCAGATGTGCACGTCGCCGCCGTTGCTGCCCAGCTCCACGCTGAAGCTGGTCGTCACCACCACCTCGTTGGGCGTGGCGACGTTGGCGAACTCGGTGTGCATTTCCATGCGCAGCTGTTCGAACTCGATCGGGTAGATCGGCTGCCAGGCCTTGGCATAGTGGTCGAACATGAGTTGCAGCATGCGCTGGATGATGCGCTGCTCCACATCGGTAAAGTCACGGCCTTCCACACGCATGTGAAAGCGCCCGTCGCCACCGAACAGGTTGTCGACCACCAGGAAGATCAGGTTGGGGTCGAACACGAACAGCGCCGTGCCGCGCAGCGGCTTGACATGCACGAGGTTGATGGCAGCCGGCACGACCAGGTTGCGGATGAACTCGCTGTACTTCTGGACCTTTACCGGACCAACGGAGATCTCCGCGTTGCGGCGCATGAAGTTGAACAACCCCAGGCGCCAGTTGCGCGCAAACCGCTCGTTGATGATTTCCAGCGTGGGCATGCGCCCACGGACGATGCGCTCCTGAGAGCCCAGGTTGTAGGTGCGTACACCAGACGGGTCGGCCGCGACAGGTTCCTCGTCGACCTCGTTGGTGACGCCCTTGAGGAGCGCATCGATCTCCTCCTGGGAAAGAAACTCTTCCTTGAGCATGTCACTGGATCACGAAGTTGGTGAACAGGACGTCCGCCACCGGCGATTCCTTGCCGACAGCCGTGAACACCTGCTCGCATTGTTCGACGATTTCCTTGGCCAGTGCGGCCTTGCCCTCTGCCGGATACAACTCAGTGGGCGACTTGCTGGCCAGCAGCGTCAGGATCCGGCTGCGCAGTTCGGGCGTGTAGGTCTTGATGCCTTCTTCAGCGTGCTTGTCGAAGCTCTTGAAGGTGATGCCGATCTGCAGATAGCGATCGTTGCCTTCCTCGGGCTTCAGGTTGACGGTCAGGGTATCCATTGGCACGAACACCGGCTCTTTGGGCTTGGCCGGTGCGGCAGGGGATGCAGCGTGATTGCCGCCTCCCAGGAAGAACCAGGCGGCGGCACCGCCCATGCCGACGAGCAGGAGCACGATCAGGATGATCAGCAGCAGCTTGGTGGAGCCGCCCTTGGCAGCAGGGGCGGGGGCAGTAGTGGCGGCAGCGGCTTCGGCCATGGGGATCACTCGGAGCTAATGGGACAACGATCGGGGGGAAGACCTGTCCGGCTCGAAATTCGGAAATTCCAGAGTCGGGTTCTCGGATGGCATTCTTCCTCACCTCTGTCCAGCTCATTCCGGCAAGAAACGCGGTCAATCCCGTCTATCTCGGGGGTTTGCGGCAAAGCGCTGGGGGAATTGAGTTGCCATAAAGTTGTTTATACATCACTTTTATGCGGCGTATCTCGTCCCCATGCGCCTTCCTCATCTCCCGGCGCGCAAACCGCTGCGTAAAAGTGATGTCTGCCCGAAAGATTTGCCGGTGCGTGCCGTTGTAGTTCTGCAAAGGGCGTCGGGCAGGTTTCCGGCGCCGCACAACGTCCTGCCGGAAGCCGTCTTGAATTCCTTGTCCATGCCCACCCATGTTGCCTTTGGTCCCGTCGATGCCGACGGGCTGCCGGCTGACTGTCCGGCACGCGGCGAGCCGCCGGGCTTTTGCCCGAAGCTCGACCTGCTGTCGATGGTCAACGCGCTGACAGAGGGCATTCTGGTGTGCGATGGCCTGCGACGCGTGACCTACGCCAACCCCAGCGCAGCGCGCCTGCTGGGCGTGCCGGTGGCCGAGTTGATCGGCCGCACGTTGGCACAGGTCGTGTTGTCAGCCGTGGACGAGTTTGAGACCACCATCCACGACGCCGACTGGCCCGACCGTGACGTGATGGCCGAGGGCCTGCCGCAGTTGAACCAGATCTTTGGGCTGCACTGCCAGGACGGCCGCACCGTTTGGGTGTCGAGCAACTGGACGCCGCTGTACACCGAGGGCGGCCATTCGATGACCGCCGTGCCCGCGGCCGGGTCCAATGCGGGCACGCCGCCGTACTCCGTGCTGGTGTCGCTGGTCGACATCACGCAGATCCGCGAAGCGCAGCAGCGTATCCGGCATCTGGCCACGCACGATACGCTCACCGGCCTGCTGAACCGCTCCGCGCTGGAAGACCGACTGGAGCATGCGCTGGCCATCGCGCGCCGCAACCGTACGCGCGTGTCGGTCATGTTCCTGGATCTCGACCGTTTCAAGAACGTCAACGACACGCTGGGCCACCAGTTTGGCGACATGCTGCTGCGCGAAGTGGCCGCCCGCCTGCAAGCCTGCGCGCGTGAGGCCGATACCGTGGCCCGCCTGGGCGGCGACGAATTTGTCGTCATGCTCGAATCGCTCGATGCCCTGGGTACGCGCCGGGTCGCCGAGCGCATTCTCTCGGCCATCAGCGCGCCGTTCCATATCGACGGGCAGGAGCTGTTCCTGGGGGTGTCGATCGGCATTGCCGTGGCACCCCACGACGGCGACGACCCCAACACCCTGCTGCGCAAGGCCGACGCGGCCATGTACCTGGCCAAGGAGCGCGGCCGCAACAACTTCCAGACCTTCACCAGCGATCTGGACGACCGCGTTTCGCGCCGTTTCCGCATTGAATCGGGCCTGCGCCGCGCCAGCGACCGCAACGAGTTCTACGCCGATTACCAGCCGCGCGTGGACGTGAAGAGCGGCCGCATCGTCAGCGTCGAGGCGCTCATCCGCTGGAACTCGGCAGATTTCGGCCGCATGATGCCCGGCCAGTTCATTCAAGACGCGGAAGAGACCGGCCTGATCGTCGAGATCGACCGCTGGATCCTGCGCGCCGCTTGCGATCAGCTTGCGCGCTGGCGCCGCATCGGGCTGCCGCAACTGCGCATGTCGATCAACCTGTCAGGGCAAGCATTCAGTTCGGGGCAGCTCAGTGCCATGGTGCGTGGGGCGCTGTCCACCAGCGGCTTGCCAGGGGACGCGGTTGAGTTGGAGATGACCGAGGGCATCCTGATCCGCGATGATCCGTCGCTACATGCGCTGCTGACCGAGCTGCGCGCGATGGGGGTGTCGCTGGCGCTGGACGATTTCGGCACTGGATACTCATCGCTTTCGTATCTGCACCGCTTCCCGATCGACACGCTCAAGATCGACCGCTCGTTCGTGCAGGACTTGCCGCACGTGGCCGAGCGCGCCGCCATCACGCGGGCCATCATCATGATGGCGCAAGCGATGGGCATGAAGACCGTGGCTGAAGGTGTGGAGACCACCGGGCAGCTCGAATTCCTGCGCGAAATTGGCTGCGATGAGTATCAGGGCTACCTGCTTACACGGCCGCTGGAGCCATCTGCCGTGCAGGATCTGGTGCGCGAGAACGTGCGTCGCTATGGGTTGCGCGAGCCACGTCTCCTGTGATTTCGAGTCTTTTCAGGGTGTCCTGAAAAGCGTAGCGAGCCGCCCGAGGTTGACACGAGAAGCGCAGCCGTACACGCGTACGGCGAGCATCGCAGGGTCAAGATCGGACGGCGCAGTAGCTTTGCGGGACGCCCTATAGCTGCAACCCGTTGCTGACCACGTACATGGTCACCTCGGCGTTGTTGCGCAGCCTCATCTTCGTGAGCACCCGCCCCCGATACACGCTGACCGTCTTGGCGCTGATCTGCAGCGCCTCGGCAATCTCACTCAGTGTGCGGCCGGAGCCAAGCATGCGCAGGGTCTGGAATTCCCGGTCGGACAGGATGTCGTGGCGGGGCTTGTCCCAGTCGACGTTCAGATTGTCGGCCAGCACTTCCACCAGGTCGGACGGCAGGTATTTCTTACCCTTGGAGATGGCGTTGACGGCCGCCAGCAACTGCGGCTGGGTGGCGTCCATCGGCAGATAACCGGATGCGCCGGCCTTGAGTGCGCGCACGGCCAGCAGCGCCTCGGGGTGGCGGCCCAGCGCCAGCACGGCCAGGCGCGCATGCTGCTGGCGGACGGCCTTGATGGTCAGGAATTCGTCACCGGTGGCAGATTCCACCGAGAACAGCATGACGTCCCACTCGCGTTCGGCAAGCAGGTCTTGGTTGGCGTTGTGCAGGTCGGGTACGGCCTCGATCTGCCGGGCCAGGCGTGAATCCTTGAGGATCTGGCGCAAGCCTGCACGGGCAATATCGTGCGGTTCGACAATCAGAACGTTGAGCATGGTGGGCGTTGCGGTCAAACGGGCTCGACTTGAGCTCTTCTAACCGCCGGCAGGTTTTGGGCTGGTCCGGCGGGCCTGCAACTCCCCATCTGTGCGATGGCGCTCTCTATATAGGGATGCGGGCGCCTCTGAACTGGTCGATCGAGTATAGCCGAGCACGTATCTGCCAAGAAGACGGCCCGGCGCCTCTTTTGGTGGGGGGCGGAAGTAGGGGGTGCCGCCGGAGCCAAACCGCCGCTCGCGCACAAATTTGTCAAGTTGCCCCTAAACTTTCTGCCGGGGCCACCGATAACCTGAGTACAACGCAGACCTGATCCCCTTCAAGTTGCAGGTCACGTTGCCCGGCCTAGCCGGAACGAGCAATCAAACGGGCAACAACGCCATCGGGAAACTTAGGAGCCGTCATGTCCCTCAGCCTTAATACCAACATCTCGTCCCTGCAAACGCAGCAAGCTCTGTCGCAATCGCAGAACGCTCTGCAAACGTCGCTGCAACGCCTGTCGACCGGCCTGCGCGTGAACAGCGCCAAGGACGATGCCGCTGCTTACGCTGTGGCCTCCAGCCTGACCACCACGCTGAACGCCCAAACCCAGGGTATCCAGAACGCCAACAACGCACAGTCGTATCTGCAAACGGCCGACTCGTACCTGGGCCAGGTTGAAAACAACCTGCAGCGTATGAACCAGCTGGCAGTGGAAGCCAACAACGGCGGTCTGTCGACCACCGACCAGGCCAACCTGGACAAGGAATACCAACAGCTGGCCACGGCCAACAAGAACATCGAAACCAACGCCAACTACAACGGCGCCAAACTGTTCGATGGTTCGGTGACCTCGACGGCGTTCCAGTACGGCCAAAGCTCGACCACGGACGTTGCTACGGTTACCAACGCCAACCTGTCGTCCTTCGGTACGCTGACCGGTACGAGCGTGACCAGCGCTGCCAACGCCACGGCAGCCCAAGCTGCCATTGCCACCGACCTGACCAACCTGAAGGCAGCTCGCGCAAGCCTGGGTGCACAACAAAGCGGTCTGAGCTCGACCATCAACACGCTGACCTCGTCGAACACCGCGCTGTCGGCTGCCAAGTCGACCATGATCGATACGGACTACGCGTCGGAAACGTCGAACATGACCCGCCAGAACATCCTGCAGCAAGCGGGTACGGCCATGCTGGCGCAAGCCAACTCGGCACCGAACAGCATTCTGAACCTGCTGAAGGGCTAATAGCAGGCTGATGCTGGCCCGGCCTGTCTGGTACAGGCGGCTGGGCGCAGGAGTCGGTAAAGGCCGGCGCTCTTCGGGGCGCCGGCCTTTTCTTTTGTTGATCGATACCCCCCTTTATCAGGGGCGGCGTATGGGCGCCATGCCCTAAAGAAGTGGCAGGCACTGCCGTTGAGAAGAGAGACTTCCGCCGACGCAGACGTTCACCAGATTCGATCATGGCGACCACCACGACCTCTTCCACCACCAGCAACTACGTACCGCCGATCTCGATTCCCGGTATCGGGACGAGCATCGACGTCAACTCGCTGGTCACCAGCCTGATGAGCGTGGAAAGCCAGCCGCTGACTCAGTTGCAGACCCAGCAGAGCTCGTACCAGACGCAGCTCTCGGCCGTGGGTACGCTCAAGAGTTCGCTGTCGACCTTCCAGACTGCACTGTCGAACCTGACCAGCCTGTCGAACTACAGCGCCATGAAGGCGAGCGGCTACGACGCATCGGTGCTGAGCGCGTCGGTTTCCGGTTCGGCGCCGGCCAGCTCGTACGCTGTGAATGTGACGCAGCTTGCGCAGTCGCAAGTGCTGGCCGCCCAAGGGCAGACGTCCACTACGGCAGCCATTGGCAGCGGGTCGTCCACCACGATTTCGTTCTCGTTCGGCTCCGTGTCGGGCGGCAGCCTTTCCAACGGCAAGTACACCGGCGCCACGTTCACACAGAACGGCAGCCTGCCGGGCGGTTCGATCACGATCAACTCGTCCAGCAACACGCTGGCCGGCATTCGTGATGCCATCAACTCGGCCAACCTGGGCGTCTCGGCCAGCATCGTGGATGATGGCAGCGGCAACCCGTACCGCCTGGTGCTGACCTCCACGGCGGGTGGCTCCAACTCGGAGATGAAGATTTCCGTGTCGGGCGACTCGACGCTGCAATCGCTGCTCTCGCAAGATCCGGCCGGCACGCAGAACCTGAACGAGGTGACCACGGGCCAGAACGCCCTGGCCACGGTCAACGGTATTGCGGTGCAAAGCCCGACCAACACGTTGTCCAACGTGGTGGATGGCACGTCGTTCACGCTGGCCAAGACGGGCAGCACCACCGTGACGGTGGCCAACGACCCGACCGCCACCACCACCGCCGTCACCAATTTCGTGAATGGCTACAACGCGCTGCGCACGCAACTGAACACGCTCACCAATATCGACACCAGCAACAAGGCCAACAACGGTCCGCTGGCTGGCGATGTGAGCACCAAGACGCTCATCAACCAGATTACCGACGTGCTGGGCCAGGCCGTCGGCAATGGCAACTACCAGTCGCTGGGCAGCGTTGGTGTGACGATGAATTCGGACGGCACGCTGGCGATCAACAACAGCACGCTGTCGGCCGCCATTGCCGCATCGCCCAGCCAGGTCGCCGGCCTGTTTGCGGGCACCGGCACGGCCACGGATTCGCTGGTCAACGTACCAACCTTCTCGAGCACCACGCAGTCGGGCAGCTATGCCGTCAGCGTCTCGCAACTGGCCAAGCAGGGCTCGATTACGGGTTCGGCCGCTGCCAATACGACCATCACGGCGGGCAGCAACGACACGCTGGCGTTCAACATCAGCGGTATCGCCGTCAACGTGACCATACCGGCGGGCAGCTACAGCGCTGCGGGCCTGGCCGCACAGGTCCAGAGCCAGATCAACGCATCGTCGAGCCTGCAGAACGCCAAGATCACCGCATCGGTGTCGGCCAATGCTGGTGGCGTGCTGAGCATTGCCGACAGCCAGTTCGGTTCGATCTCGTCAGTGTCGGTATCGGGCAATGGCGCTGCGTCGCTGCTGGGTGGCAGCCCCACTGCAGTGGTTGGCCAGGACGTGCAGGGCACCATCAACGGGGTGGCGGCCACGGGTTCGGGCCAGAACCTGTATGGCGCGACCGGCACGGCCGTCGATGGCCTGACCGTGCAGGTGACCGGCGGTGCGCTGGGCAACCGCGGCACGGTGACAGTGCAGCGTGGCTATGCCGCACAGCTCAACACCGTCATGACCAACCTGCTGTCGACCAACGGCATGGTGCAGAACGAGACGGACTCGATCAACAGTTCGCTCACCTCGCTCGCCAGCCAGATCAGCAACATGCAACTGCAGTTGAGCAACAAGCAGGCCCTGTACTACACGCAGTTCAACGCGTTGTCTGCGGCGGTGGCCAGCATGACGAATACCAGTACCTACCTGACCACGCAGCTCGCGGCGATTGCGAACCAGACCAAGAGCAACTAAGTCCGGATTGAAGCAACACCCATAACAAGATCACACAGCGAGGACCTTTCTCATGTACGCAGCACGCCGCGCCATCGGTGCCTACGCGCAAGTCGGTATCGAGACGTCTGTGGTTGACGCTAACCCGCACCGGCTGATCGCCATGCTGTTCGATGGTGCACGCGCCGCTGTCAAGCTGGCTGCCGCCTCCATCGAGCGCGGCGACCTGCCCACCAAGCTGCGTGCCTTTGACAAGGCCATCTCGATCATCGGCCAGGGCCTGCAGGCCAGTCTCGACCACCAGCGTGGTGGCGAAATCGCTGCGCAGCTCAATAGTCTGTACGACTACATGCTGCGCCGTCTGCTGGTGGCCAACGGCACCAATGACCTGACGGTGCTTGCCGAGGTTGACGGTCTGTTGGCGTCGTTGCAGGAAGCCTGGCTTGCTATTGGCCAGCCGGGTGCTGCTGCGTCCAGCAACCACCTGAGTGTTGTGAGCTGACGCGGCTGGCCGCGCAGCAAAGCGATTTTTACGAATTGAATTCGGCCCAACTGGAGCCAACATGCACCGCAACATCCCGATCAAGGACAGCGAAAGTCTGTTCGTCTGCTACGAAGCCATCGCGCGCCTGACTGCCGAGATGGTCAATGCTGCTGAAGTGGGCAACTGGGAGATCGTCAGCACGCTGGAGAGCGAGAGCGCCGCCTATGTGGATGCGCTGCGCCGTTCTGAGCCGCATCCCACGCTGTCACGCGATGACATCGAGCGCAAACGTACGCTGCTCGTGCGCATTCTTGAAGACGACGCTCGCGTACGCGCGATGGTGTATCCGCGCCTGGATCGCCTGCAGAAGCGCATTGACACGGCACGCCGTGCCAACACTGCCAGCAACGCCTACGGCAGCATGGCACGCTACTGATCCGCTATACGGATAGGGTCACTCTCAACCCTCGCGAGGCGCAGGCGCGCCTTGCATCTGCTTTGACAGCGCCAGGTATTGCTCGGATTTGCGGGCAAGCACGTTGGCCTGCATCTGATACACGGTAGCGAGTTGCTGGGCAGCCAGGAAGCTGCCTCGCCCGACAACGCTGCCGTCCATCCCCGCCTGATCGCCAATCTCCAGGCAACGGCAGAATGCCTGCTCCGCCAGCGGCAGCCATTGCGTGTTGGCGTGCTCAGGATGTTTGACCGCCGCATCCACCAACACCAGGCCCAGCGCGAAGCACAGATCCGGAAAATCCGGCCATGCATGGATGCTGGTATCCGCATGGGCCATCGCTTCATCCAGTCGATCCGATTTGCCCAGGCTGTACAGATAGCGCAGCGCAAGGCCGCGCCGGTACGGTGCGTCTTGCGGCGCGAGGGCGAAAGCCCGGGCGTAATAGTCCGTGGCCCGGGCGTAGTCTTCCTGATGCAGCTCGATTTCCTTGCCGAGTTGGAATAGCACGTAAGGATCGTCAGGCCGATGCTTGAGTTCATCGAGCAGGAGTTGCGTATTGCGCTCGCCTTTCTTCTGCATCTTGGCGGCGGTATAGCCATCGTGCCGCAGCACGATGGACAGGCGCTGCGCCGGCAGTGAAGACACCGGTTGTTCATGGATGCGGCCCACATAGCGCACGCCACGCGGCAGCAGGCGGGGGAGCCATGCAATCAACTGGCTGGCGGCGTCGGCCGCATCGGTATCGTTCTTGATGCAAAGGATGCCCAGCACCGGTTTGGCGTTGCTGAGGGCGCGCAGATGTTCACCACCGCTTTCCAGCCATTCATCTGCATCCAGGACGAGGTTCCAGTCCGCATTGGCGGCTTCCAGCGCGGCGTTGCGGGCTGCTGAAAAATCATTCTGCCAAGTCATCTGGCTGACATGCGCGCCGCATGCCTGGGCAATGGCGATGGTGTCGTCAGTGGAGCCGGTATCCAACACCACCATGCGGTCGACAAACGGTTTGGCGCTGAGCAGGCAGCGTTCGATGCAGGTGGCTTCATTGCGCGCGATGACAACCAGCGCGAGCTTGGTGGGAGTGGATTGCACGGTGTGTCGGAAAGATGAAGATTCGGGATGCGGCCTGGTCTGTCGATCAGGTGAGTGTGGCTAGCCGCGGTCATCGGCCGCAGCAAGCGCATTCAGCAGCTTGTGCAGCACTTCGCGCGTGGCGCTGATCTCGTCGGGCTCAAGCGGAATCTTGCACGTGAGCGCTTGCGGCACCTTGGTCGCGCGCTCCTTCAGGGCGCGGCCAGTCTCGGTCAGCTCGATGACAACGCGGCGCTGGTCGTCCTGATCGCGCGTGCGTGTGAGCAAGCCCTGTTCCTCCAGTCGCTTGAGCAACGGTGTGAGCGTGCCCGTATCCAGGTACAGCGTGCGTCCCAGATCGCCTACGGCGCACGGTGTCTGCTGCCAGCAGGCGAGCATCACGAGGTATTGCGGATAGGTCAGATCCAGCTCGTCGAGCAGCGGACGGTACAGACGCGTCAGCAGATGGCCGGCGGCGTACAGAGGAAAACAGAGCTGCTGATCGAGCGCCAGCACGTCGTTCACGGAAGACTCCCGGGGACGGTCCTGGCGCCTGTGCGGCGCGTGCTGCACTGGCCTGAGCAGGCGCGGTGCGCATGACCGTATTCAATGGGGCATCCATATTGCCACGGACGGCATGCGAATAGTCGCGTTGTTGGGGGCCGTGACCGTCAGCGCGCTTGCGGTTGCTCAAACGCAGCCAAAGAACCCGTGCAATTGGAGTGACGTCAGATAGACATGCTCATGATGCTCTGGTACGCCGAGACCAGCTTGTTGCGCACCTGCACGGCGGTCTGCATGTCGATGTTGGCTTTCTGCAGCGAGAGCATCACGTCGTGCAGATCGACGTCGTTGTTGCCCATCTCAAAGCTGCGCGAGATGGACTCGGCCTTTTGTTGCGAGGCATCGACCTTGTCCAGCGACGACTTGAGCACCGAGCCAAAGTCGACACTGGGTTGCGTGGCGCTACCGCTGGCAGTGCTGCCGCCGACCGCGCTGGATGGTGCCAGCACGCTGTTCATCAGCGAGACCACGGAATTGGCGTTGGAGAAATCCATGCTGGGTTCAACTCAGGGAAATTTGGCGAGCGTTTCGAGTTCCGACACGAAGCGGACTTCGCGACCGGCCGGCACCGGAATGTCCATCGGAATCGGGGTCACGACGATGGTGTGCTGCGGAATGGCCGCATCGTCGTCGAGCACCAGGAACTCGGTCCCCGCAAAGTCCTGCGCGTGCGGGAAAATCTGCAGCGGCGCGCGGCGCAGGGTCGCGTACTTGGGCGGTTCGGGCTTGAACGGATCGAGCTTGGTCAGGCATTCAAATGCGGCGTTGACGCGGTACAGGTCATACGATGCAGGCAGATCGGACGCCTCGCCAAGCGCGCGGACGCGGTTAGCGATGTAGTAGTTGTCGATCCAGTGACCGCCTTCATGCGTGCGCAGGCGCAGCGCCACCTTCATGCGTGCCAGGACGAACTGGTTGATGGCGTTCAGCCACTCCGGCCGTTCGCTGGCGGGCACAGTGTGTGAGAACTTGCCGAACAGGTATTCGAGGCCGCCGCGATACCGGTCCCATGCATGTTTGACTTCCTCGCTCCCCGCCTGGGTGCGAGTCTCATCGGCAAAGTAACGCGTGACTGACCGGTAGAACGGCGTCTTGCTGAAGTAGAGCGCGTATGACCCCAGCATTTCCGCCGCGTGCGCGAACGCCCAGAATGCATGCTCGGGCGCGCTGTAGTACAGCTTGTCGATGACTTCGCGGCGCGCCAGGTAGATCTCCGGGAAGATGTGGTGCGACAGGATCAGCGCCAGGAGCTTGGCGTAGTCGCGTTGCTCGATCAGGTAGTCGTCGTCCTGCCGGTAGAAGGGTGTGATGTCCTGCTGGGCGGCCAGGTCGTGGATGAGCCAGGGCGCGAAGATGACACCCACAGCGGGGTTGCGCTCGAAGATGTCGAGATTGTTGTTGATCTCGGCAAGGATCGGCAGGTCGTCGTCGGCATGGTAGAGCACGTACTTGCCCTGCGCGCTGCGGTAGAGCTGGTTCATGTTCTCGGCGGACCCCAGGTTGGATGGGCGCCGGAAATACCGGATGTTCAGCTTGTCCTGATATTCGGCGACCACCTGTTCGGTGGTGTCGCTTGAGCAGTTGTCGCCGATCAGGAGTTCGTAGCTGTGTCGCAACCCGCCAATCTGCGCGGTCAGCTCCTTGAGCAGATTCTCCAGGTAGCGTGCCCGGTTGTAGGTCGGGATGCAGATGCTCAGCGTGATGGCATCAGCCGGCATCGTCTTGGTGGGTTCCATCTCAGGAGCCTATTCGTTGGGTCGGCTGGTCAGGCAACGCGCTTCAGATAGCCGTCCGGTGCGACGGTAATCAGGAGCTTGTGCTGGATGTCGGTGTCGATCACGAATTCCGGATGGTCACGCAGGTAGGCATGCACGGCGGTCTTCGGGTTGTTGCCGACGCCCCACGGACGATCGTGGAACATCGCTTGCGGCATGTCTTCGACGGCGGTGTCGAACACTACGCAGTAGCTGCCCACGCTGGTGAGCGGCGCGTAAGCCTGCAGCTCGGCCAATACGTGGTCGTGGGTGTGGTTGGAGTCCAGCGCCACCAGCACCCGCTGCTTGCCCGCGGCGATCTGCTTGACCTGCTCGATGACGCTCGCATCAATGCTGGAGCCTTGCAGCATCTGGATGCGTCGCGCCATCGGGTGTGCCTCGATCGCCTCGCGGTTGTGCTGGCGGATGTCGATGTCGATCCCTAGCACCTTGCCGTCGCCATGACCGCTCTGCGCCAGCAGTTCCAGCATCGACGCATAGAAGATCATCGAGCCACCGCGCGCGATGCCGGTTTCGATGATCAGGTCCGGTTTCACTTCCCAGATCAGTTGCTGCATGGCCAGCACATCTTGCGGGCACTGGATGATGGGCACGCCCATCCACGTGAAGTTGTAGTGGTACTTGTGCGTGGTCACTTCACGCAGCCAGATGCGCGACAGTGCCTGCAGGTCTTTGTCCTGCCCCAGCGAGCGGATGTTCTGCTGGACTTCGCCTTGGAATTGTTCAATGTCATTCATGGGTAAATTCGCGCCAGTTGAGGGTCTGTGGGCTCAGGTATTGCTTGCCTGCCGGGCCGTGATTGGCAATCAGGTCGAGGCTGCTGACGAAGGGGGTGAATGCGCCGTGCAATTGTGTATACGGCCGCATGGCGTAATTCATGTAGGCAACGGTGATGCCGCGCTGCTCAAATTCAGCGTGGGCCAGATAGTTCTTGGCGCCATGCCCGGTGATGTAAGTGTCGCCTTGCAGCTTTTGCACGATGGCGAGCACGCGGTCGCTGTTGCGGCCAGGGATGCCCAGTTCAGGCGCGTCGACAAACTTGCGGTCCAACTCGATGCCCAGGTAGCGGCACACCGCCTGCATGGATGCCAACGCCAGTGCGCCCATGTTTGCGTACTCAGCCTCGTACACCGCACGCACCAGCGCCAGCATGTCGCCGGCATAGGGGGCGGCTTCGTAAGCCTGCTCCAGCATGCGCAGATGCTGTGTGCGCCAGTCGACGTTCGTGGCAGGTTTGACTTCGTCAATGCGCGCGCCCAGGTGAAATTTCTCCAGCGGCACCGTCATCCAGCGCATGCCGGTAGGCTCCTTGATCTGCACGCGGTTGGTGAAGCTGCCCTTGGAGAACTGCACGTCGGCGTAGTTGACGAGCACGTCCGCCAGCATGATCTGCTCAAGCAGACCGACCCAGGGGAACAGCATCGGTTGGGTAATGACGACGTTCATGGCGCCAGCATCCGCTCCATGAGAACAACGTCGTGCCAGCGGTTGTCTTGCAGGTAGTGCGCATGCAACGTGCCGACGTGCCGGAAATCGAGCTTCTCATACAGGGCGATGGCGCGTGTGTTCTCGGCCAGCACTTCCAGCGTGATCTTGCGCAGGCACAGTGTTTCGCTGGCATAGGAAAACGCTGCCTCGCACGCGGCACGCCCGTGGCCTTGGCCCTGGGCTGACGATGCCAGGCAGATGCCAAGCGAAGCGTGCCGGTTGACCGCATCGATTTGGTTCAACTGGAGATAGCCCAGCACGCTGTCATCGGCCTGGCTGGCAATGACGAACAGCACCACCTCGCTCTGCTTGGATTTTCCGATCAACCAGTCGCGCACGCTGGCCGCGGAGTTGGGCCGAGGGCGTGTCATCAACTGGAGCTGCATTGGCACATCGTTGCGCAGCGGCAGCAGTTGCGCAATGTCGCTCTCGCGCCATTCCCGAAGCAGAAGTTTGCCGCGCGCAATCATGGCTGGAATTGGAAGTAGTGGAAGCGGTTGGGAAACGCCACCTCCACGGTGTGTTTGACCTCATCGGCAATGACCGGGTTGACGGCCAGATAGACCAGTTCGACTTCCGCTGGAATGTCGGCCAATGCAATCACCGGCTTGCCCGCCAATGACGAACCTTGCAGATAGGGGTTCTGATCCACAAAGGCACGCAGCGCATGCGGGTGCTGCAGATTGTTGGCTGTGTAAGTGCCGTAGAAGCCTGCGCCATAGATCACTGCGGGGGCGTCCTGGTGGCGAGATTCAAAATCGCCCAGATGGTTTGCTGCCTGCTGCCAGAACCGGGCCAGTCGGTTGGCGGCCGCTACCGTGTCTGCCAGCGGCTGTGGCTCAACGGCGAACAGGGCGCGGTCCGGTGCTGCGGCGCGCATGGCTGTGACAACAAACGCCCCACGATGGCTGTGGTCATCGAGGTCAAGCAGATCGAACCCGTGGGTTGCAAGCAGGGTTTGCAGCGATGTGCGCGTGAAATGGTTCACGTGATCCGCCACCAGGAAGTCGGCGGTATTCGTGAACGTGTTCGGCACGATGGCGTACAGCCGCCCGCCTTCGCGCAGCAGGCTACGGATCGTGCGCAACGCGGTTGTCAGGTCTGGAATGTGTTCGAGCGAAAAGAACGAGCTGACCACATCGAACGAGCCCTGCCATGCCGGCGGGATGGTGTACGTGGCCCAGCGTTCCGGGCTGACAAATTTCTCCCAGAAACCGACATAGCGGTCGCTGATGTCAAACAGGTGGACGTTGACGTCCGGCCGCTGCTGCAAGAGCCGCCGCATCGTGGCGCTCTTCGCGCAGCCGAAGTCGAGCACGCGCGCACCTTCGGGCAACGCCAGTTTGCGCTGGAAGAGGGCAACTTGATGGTCCGCGCGGAAGATCTTCTCGCCGTGCTCGACCGCATAGATCTGGTCTTCCTCCTCGCTCTTGACGAGGATGTCGTACTCGGTGTCGTAGAAGCTGCCGTTGTCGCACAGCTCGACGGTCTGGATGTGGCCGCACGCCGCGCAGCAGAACACCTCAAGCGTGCCCTCCATCGACCGCTGCAATGAAGACAGCGAGCTTTGCGGGCCCGCGGTGTAGATCGGGGCTGCCAGCGGTGTCTGGCAAACGTTGCATGGTTGCGCACTCATGATGGGTTTTCCGCGCAAAGTTCAGGGTGGATGGTGCGGAAGTCGACACCGTTCGCATACGAGCCTTTCCAACCGTGCGCACGGCCAGTCGGCTCGCGGAAGTTGAAATAGCGGAACTGCATTGACCAGCGAGACCGATGGCTGGTGTTGTGGCCCGATGCGTGCAGCACCAGAAAATCGACCAGCACCAGATCGCCGGGCTTGGTCAGCGGCGATACATGCGGATAGCGCGCGAGATAGTCGGCCTCGTCCTTGAGCGTGAGCGCGTAGGCGCCTTGCTTGCCGGCGTTGTCTGGGTCTGCGCTGACGACCGGCAGTGGCCCTTCGCGGTGTGAACCGGGGCAGAACTCGACCGGACCGATCTCGGGGGTGATCTCCACCAGCGGGCTCCAGAACACCACGCCATCAAGGCTGCGCAGCTGCGCGGGGTACTCCTGATGCCAGTTGGCGCGAAACTTCTCTTCGCGTGGGTTATCGATGCGAATGCCGTAGCCGCCGCCGGCGATGCCGGGCAGTGCGTTGGGGCGCAGTTCCGATACCAATTGCTCATGGCGCGGGTCGGCCAGCAGGCGCACAAACGCGGGGATCTGCTTGACCGCGTCGTACACCTCGCCGCCGTGCGCCCGCTTGGCCTGGATCAGCGCCTGATACCCGTCGTCAAAGCACTCCGGTGCAAACGGCACGCGTGCGATGTCCAACCGGTACTTGTCGATGATCAGACCGATCACGTTATAGATGGCGCGTTGAATCGGCTCGATTTGTGCCGGTGCATAGAACCCGGGCACGATCAGCAGGCCATCACGCTGGAAGGTCTCGATTTGCTCCGGGCTCAGGAGGCCAGGCATGACAGCTTCTCCTGATGTTCGCGCACGAGATCGAGCACCACCTGCGACACGGTCTCGATGTTCTCGCTCGACATGTCGTGATACGACGGCAGGTTGATGGCGCGCTCCGCAATCGCGTAGCTGTTGGGCGTGTTGCCTGCCGGCTTACCAAAGAGCTCGGTCTGGCTGAGCGGGTAGAAGAACACGCGCGCATCAATGCCACGGCGCGAGAACGCTGCCAGCAGCCCGTCGCGCGTGATGCCCAGCGACTCGTCAAACACAACCGTGGGCATCCAGTAGCTGTTCAGCGTGCCGGGTGCTTCCGGGTTGAGCGCAATGCCGCTGATGCCACCCAGGTGCCGCGCATATGCCGCGAAGATCTCGCGCTTGCGTGCGACCAGCGCATCGACACGCTCAAGCTGCGCACAGCCGATGGCGGCCTGGATATTCGAAATCCGGTACTTGAAGCCAATGAAGTCAGACCAGAACTGCTTGCCGCCCGGCACGCGGCCGTGGTTGTTCAGCGTCATCACACGGTCGTACAGCGCACGGTCGTTCGTGACGAACATACCGCCTTCGCCCGTGGTCATGGTTTTGGTGCCGTGGAACGAGAACGTGCCGAAGATGCCTTGCGCGCCCGCGGCATGTTGACCCCAGCGTGAGCCGAGCGCTTCCGCCGCATCTTCGATGACGGGAATGTTGTGGCGCTGACTGATCGCCAACAGTTTGTCCATCTCGCACAGGTTGCCGTAGAGGTGCGTGGCAACGATGGCCTTTGTGCGCGGCGTGATGGCGGCTTCCACCAGCGCCGGGTCCATACACCACGTGTCGGGCAGGATGTCGACAAACACGGGGGTGGCGCCCACGTAGGTGATGGGCGAGGCGGTGGCAATCCAGTTGGTGTCCGCCAGGATCACCTCGTCGCCAGCGCCGATGCCCAGCGCCGCAAGGCCCATGTGCATGGCACCGGTGCAGCTCGACGTGGCAATGGCGTACTGCGTGCCGACAAACTTGGCGAACTGCTTTTCGAAGCGGTTGATATAGGCGTAGCACTGGTCGCCCCAGCCGTTGCGGGCGGCATCGGTGGCGTACTCGACTTCCAGCTCGGTGATTGACGGCTTGGAATACAGAATCTTCTGGGTCATGGCTGTTCCTGTGGTTCAGGCGTCAGTGGCTGCGCAGGGCCGGCAGGTCAATCCCCGTGAACGCGTTGGTCAGCGGCGGATGGGCGCGGTCCCGGTCGGAGCATTCGGTCATGGCGAGTGGCCAGGCAATGCCCAGCCGGCCGTCGTTCGGGTTGAGGCCGTCTTCTGCGGCTTGCGCGTACGGCGTCGAGGTCAGGTACAGCAGCTCGCAATCGTCTTCAAGCGTCTGGAAGCCGTGGGCAAACCCCTTGGGCACCAGCAGGCTGTTGTGCCGCTCGGCGGACAGTTCCACGGCATGCCACTGCAGGAAGGTGGGCGAGCCGGCGCGCAGGTCGACGGCCACGTCGAACACGCGGCCACGCACGCAGCTCACCAGCTTGATCTCGGCATGCGGCGGGTATTGGAAGTGCAGCCCACGCACTGTGCCGCGCTTGGCGGAGTAGGAGTGGTTCATCTGCGCGACCGGGCTGTCGAAGCCGGCATCGGCAAGTTCATCTGCGCAGAAGAAGCGGGTGAAGTAGCCGCGGTGGTCGCCGATGATTTTTCGGTCGATTTCAACCACGCCGGCAAGCGGCGTCGGCGTGATGGTGAAGCGGCTCATGCGGCGCTCCCGGATGTGGCAACCGAGGTGGCTGCAGATGCGGCGGCGGTAAAGTGGTCGATCTGTTGGTCACACAGCGCGCGTGCATCTGCGGTCTTGTCATGCAGTTGGCGGTACCAGGCGGCGGTGTGCTCCAGCGCGGTCTCAAACGACCACGCTGTCTGCCAGCCTAGTTGCTGGCGTGCCTGGCTGGCGTCCAGATGCAGCATGCCGGCCTCGTGCTTGCCTGTGGTGGCGTTGGCATCCAACTGCCAGATCAGCGCGGGCCAATGTTGTTGCAGACCTTGCAGCACCTGTTCGACGGTGCGCGTGGCCGCGCTATCCGGGCCGAAATTCCAGGCGGTAGCGCAGGCAGCGTCACCCGCCAGCAAGCGTTGCGCGAGCACCAGATAGCCGTGCAGGCAATCCAGCACGTGCTGCCACGGCCGCGTGGCGTGCGGTGATCGGATGACCAGCGGCGTACCGGCACGCATGGCGCGCTCGGCATCGGGAATGAGCCGGTCTTCCGACCAGTCGCCACCGCCAATGACGTTGCCTGCGCGGCCGGTAGCCAGCAGCGGGCCGTTGGCGAAGAACGCGCGCCGGTAGCTCGCGGCCACCAGTTCGGCGCAGGCCTTGGAGGCGCTGTAGGGGTCATGGCCGCCCAGCGCGTCGGTCTCCCGGTAGCCCCAGGCCCACTCGCGGTTGTCGTAGCACTTGTCGGTGGTGGCCACCACGATGGCCGACAGGTTCGTGCAGCCGCGCGCGGCTTCCAGCACGTTCACCGTGCCCATCACGTTGGTGGCGTAGGTGGCGACGGGGTCTTTGTATGACGCGCGCACCAGTGGCTGGGCCGCGAGGTGGAGGACCGCATCGGGCCGCGCTGCGATCATCGCCTCGCGTAGCGCATCCGCATCACGGATGTCGCCCAGCGTATGACCGGCCAGTGCGGATTCCACGTCGGCAGACGTGAACAGATTCGGCGTCGTCTCCGGTGCCAGGCTGTAGCCGTAGACTTCTGCGCCAAGCTGGCGCAGCCACAGCGCCAGCCAGCTTCCCTTGAAGCCGGTGTGCCCAGTCAGGAAGACGCGCTTGCCGGCCCAGGCGGCGGGGTGGAGCGTCACCACTTTTTCCACGGTGCACTCCCCGATTGCCACAGGGCTTCGAGACTGTTCTTGTCGCGCAGCGTGTCCATCGGCTGCCAGAAGCCCTGGTGCTCGAACGTGTTCAACTCGCCCATCTCGGCCAGGCGATTCATCGGCTCGCCTTCCCAGTGGGTGTCTTCGCCTGCGATGTATTCGATGACGGCCGGGTTCAACACAAAGAAGCCGCCGTTGATCCAGGTGCCGCCGTCACCCGGCGGTTTCTCCGTGAAGCCGGTCACACGGTTGCCGTCGCGTTGGAGCATGCCGTAGCGGCCCGGCGGCTGCACGGCCGTCACGGTGGCCATCTTGCCGTGCGCGCGGTGGAAGGCGATCTTGCTGGTGATATCGACGTCGGACACACCATCGCCGTAGGTAAAGCAGAAGGGCTCGTTCGGATCGAGATACGCGGCAACACGCTTTAGGCGCCCGCCGGTCATGGAATGCTCGCCAGTATCGACCAGTGTGATGCGCCAGGGCTCGGCGTGGCGCTCGTGCACGGTCACTTCGTTCTTGGACATGTCGAACGTCACGTCCGACATGTGCAGGAAGTAGTTGGCGAAGTATTCCTTGATCACGTAGCCCTTGTAACCCAGGCAGATGATGAAATCGTTGATGCCGTGGGCAGCGTAGATCTTCATGATGTGCCACAGGATCGGGCGGCCACCAATCTCGATCATGGGCTTGGGCTTGAGGTGGGACTCTTCGCTGATGCGTGTGCCCAGGCCGCCGGCAAGAATGACTGTTTTCATGGTTCAGTGCTCGCTTATGCGCCTGCTTGTGCGTCCATTCATGCGGCAACCGGCGTGGCTGCGGATGCGATGTTCTCCTGCATCTGCCGGGCGAGATTGGAAAAATGGTTGGCCTTGATGGCCAGTGTGTCGGCCTGGGCGCGGTAGGTCAGCGCCAAATACTTGGCAGCGGCAAAGCTGCCGCGCCCGAACACGGCGGCGTCCAGCTTGGGCTGCTCGCCAATCTCCAGGCACTTCAAAAAAGCGGACTCCGCCATCGGCAACCACTGCTTCTCGGCCTGCGCGGCGTCTTGCGCGGCGGCTTCAAACATCAGGTGGCCAAGCATGTAGAAGTAATCGGGCGAGTTCGCCCACTCTTCCATCCACTCACCAGCCAGGGTGATGGCCGCGTCCAGTTGCTTGGATTTGGACAGACATGCCAGCAGGCAAATGCACAGGTCGTGCCGATACGGCGCCGTCTTGGGCGCCGTCGTCAGCGCGCGCTGGTAATGCGCGGCGGCCTGTGCGGGGTCTTTCAGGTTGATCTCGAAGTCTTTGCCGAGTTGGTAGAGGACGTACGGGTCATCAGGGTGCTCTGCCAGTTCTTGTTGCAGCAGGGCGTGATTGCGTCCGCGTTTCTGGTCCAGCTTGGCGTTCATGTAGCCGTCGTGGCCGATCACCAGCGGCAGGCGCACGCGCTGCAGGTTGGCCGCAGTGGGCGTACTGGCGACGGGCTGCTCGTGGATGCGGCCCTTGTAGCGCACGCCGCGTGGCAGCAGGCGGGCAATCCAGCTGTTGGAGTGCTCCACGTGCCCCGAGATGTCGTACTCGCTGCGGATGCACACCACGCCCAACAGCGGGCCGAAGGTGCAGGCGTCGCGCAGCTCTTCCGTGCCGCCCGCGATCCACTCGTCCGCGTCCAGCACGAGGTTCCAGTCGGCGTTGGCGGCGGCCAGGGCGGCGTTGCGGGCGGCTGAGAAGTCGTCCACCCAGGTGAAATGGTGGACCTGCGCGCCGCATGCCTGGGCAATCGCCACGGTGTCGTCGGTGGAGCCAGTGTCGAGCACGATCATGCGGTCGACATGTGGCTTGACGCTCAGCAGGCAGCGCTCGATGCAGGCGGCCTCATTGCGGGCGATGACCACCAACGCAATCTCGGACCGGTTGGATCCTGTGCGGCGGTGTTTGGCGTGTTTGGACATGCGGACTCCCAACGGCAGCTGCCAGTTGGTGCAGACAAAAATAAAGATCCGGCGCGTGTGGCGTCAGATCGACATGCTCATGATGCTTTGGTAGGCCGAGACGAACTTGTTGCGCACCTGCACGGCAGTCTGCAGGTCGATGTTGGCCTTCTGCAGCGAGAGCATCACGTCGTGCAGATCCACGTCGCTGTTGCCCATTTCGAAACTACGTGAGACGGACTCGGCCTTCTGCTGCGAGGCGTCGACCCTGTCCAGCGACGACTTGAGCACGGAGCCGAAGTCGACGCTGACTTTGGCGCCGTCGCCGTCCGCGGCCGGGCCACTACCGATCCCGCCGACCTTGCCCGACGGGGCCAGCACGCTGTTCATCAGCGACACCACCGAGTTGGCGTTCGTAATATCCATGTGAAGAGGACTCCTCTTTTGTTGCGTCTCTTGCATGTGGCGCCGGCTGTTGGCCGGCGAATAGCGAACTTCGGGCCGCTATGGCGCCACGGTGATGCAAAGGTAGCCGCCCGCCAGCCGTTCCCAAGCGCCCAAAAGAGCGGGAAAAGGCCCTCTTCTTGGCAATTTGCTTGCGCACCCCCTGCCGATAATGGCAACCACGGAGCTTTGCCCGTTTTGTAGGTTTCTCGGGGTTTAGTTGCTCCGGCAACGCAGTCAGTCAGGAGATTTGGGATGCCAACGACAGCCGATTCGGTTGCTGTCGCCGACACGCTCGGTACGGTCGATATGCCGGCGGTAGGCCAAGGTGCGATGACGCGCCAGAACGGGGGAGCATTGGGCTCTCTGGGCCCGCTCGGCCGTTTGTCTCCGCGACTGCTCATGATGATCGGCGGCGCCGCGCTGGTGGCCGTGATTGCTGCCGCCATGCTGTGGAGCCGCGCCCCTGACTACCGCGTGCTGTTCAGCAACGTCAGCGACAGCGACGGCGGTGCCATCATTGCTGCCCTGCAGCAGATGAACGTGCCGTACCGCTTTGCCAACGGCGGCACGGCCATCATGGTGCCCGAGGCCAATGTGCACGAGACGCGCCTGAAGCTGGCGTCGCAAGGGCTGCCCAAGGGTGGCCTGGCCGGCTTTGAGCTGATGGAAAACCAGAAATTCGGCACCAGCCAGTTTGCGGAGCAGGTCAATTACCAGCGCGCGCTGGAGGGCGAACTGGCCCGCACCATCCAGGCCATGCAAGAGGTGCAGTCCGCCCGCGTGCACTTGGCGCTGTCCAAACCGTCGGTGTTCGTGCGCGAGCAGGCCAAACCCAGCGCCTCGGTGCTGCTGACGCTGTTTCCGGGCCGCATGCTGGATCGCTCGCAGGTCCAGGCCATCGGCCATCTCGTTTCCAGCAGCGTGCCGAACCTGCCGCTGGCCAACGTGACGGTGGTCGACCAGTCCGGCCGCCTGCTGTCGACCGCATTCCAGGACAACGCCTCGGGCCTGGACCCGACGCAGCTGAACTATGTGCGCGAGATCGAGCAGGGCTACATCAAGCGTATTGAGGCCATCCTCGGCCCCGTGGTGGGCGACGACAACGTGCGTGCCCAGGTGACGGCCGACGTTGATCTGGACAACACCGAACAGATGGCCGAGACGTACCGTCCGAACCAGGACCCGGCCAACGCTGCCGTGCGCAGCACGCATACCGCTGAAGCCACGCAAAACAAGGCCGACGCCCAGGGCGGCGTGCCGGGCGCATTGTCCAACCAGCCGCCGACCGCGCCGCGCATGCTGCCGACCGCACCGGCGCCTGCTTCGCAGCCGGCCGCCACGGGCCCGAATGGCCAGCCGCAACAACCAGCCGCTGCAGCCAACACGAGCGGCACCGCGACCAGCGGCAACTCGTCGAGCACCCGCGACACCACCACCAACTACGAAGTCGACAAGACCGTGCGCCGCACTCGCGCTGCGGTGGGCACCGTGCGCCGCCTGTCGGTGGCCGTGGTGGTCAACTACCGCGCCGACGGCAAGGCCTGGAAGCCGCTGTCTGACGCCGATATGACCAAGCTCAACGCGCTGGTCAAGGATGCCGTGGGTTTTGACGCCAAGCGTGGCGACTCTGTGAACGTGGTCAACAGCCAGTTCTCGGGCACGCTGCCGGTGGCTAAGGACGACCTGCCGCTGTGGAAGCAGCCGGACATGATCCAGTACGCCATCCAAGGGGCGAAGTACCTGGCGCTGGCGATTGGTTTCCTGATCCTGGTGTTTGGGGTGATCCGCCCGGCGATCCGCTCGATGGGCAAGAAACCCGAGCCTGCCACGCCCACCTTCGTGGGCCGCGAAGGCGAAGACCCGAACGCCCCGATCATCACTGGCGCTGCGGCTCCGGCCGGGCCCGGGCTGGAAGGCCCGACCTCCACCGACGTTGCCAGCGAAGAACTGCCGGACGCCCTGCCGCAGCTCAAGAACAACGATTTCGACAAGAAACTGGAAACCATGCGCCGCGTGGCCCAGCAGAACCCGCGCGCCGTCGCGGCCGTCATCAAGCAATGGGTGAATAACGAATGAGCGCCGAAGGACTCCAACGCAGCGCCATCCTGATGATGTCGCTGGGCGAAAGCGAAGCCGCCGAAGTGCTCAAGCACCTGGGCCCGCGCGAAGTGCAGAAGCTGGGCGCCACGATGGCGGCGCTGAAGAACGTCTCGCGCGAGCGCGTGCTCGACGCCTTTGACGCCTTCTTTGTCGAAGCCGAAGACCTGCCGCTGGATGTGGACTCCAACGAGTACATCCGTACCGTGTTCCGCAAGGCGCTCGGCGACGACCGCGCCGCCAACATCATCGACAGGATCCTCTCGGGCGGCGACACCAGCGGCATTGAAGGCCTGAAGTGGATGGATGCATCGTCGGTGGCGGAGCTGATCCGCAACGAGCACCCGCAGATCATTGCCACCATCCTCGTGCACCTGGATCGCGACCAGGCTTCGGAAATCCTGACCTACTTCAGCGAGCGCCTGCGCAATGACACCATCCTGCGTATCGCCACGCTCGATGGCATTCAGCCCAGCGCACTGCGTGAGCTGAACGACGTGCTGACCAAGCTGCTGCAGGGCAACGACCACCGCAAGAAGAACGCGATGGGCGGCGTGCTCACGGCGGCAGAGATTCTCAACCTGGTGCCGAGCGCCGTGGAATCCGCTGTCATCGAAGGCGTGCGCTCGCGCGATCCGGAACTGGCCGACGCCATCGTCGAGAAGATGTTCGTGTTCGACAACCTGATCGACCTGGATGGCCGCGCCCTGCAAACGCTGCTGCGCGAAGTCAGCCAGGAAGTGCTGGTGGTGGCGCTCAAGGGTGCCAAGCAGGAATTCCGCGACAAGGTGTTCGCCAACATGTCGCAGCGTGCCGGCACGATGCTCAAGGAAGAGCTGGAGGTTCTGGGCCCGGTCAAGGTGTCGGAAGTCGAAGCGCAGCAGAAGGAAATCCTGATGATCGCGCGCCGTCTGGCCGACGAGGGCGAGATCAGCATCGGCCGCAAGGCAGAGGACGCGTATGTCTGATCGCGCGCGCTTGGCCGCCTTGTTCGTGATGGAGCGCTGACATGCCGCGCCCGCCGATCATTCCGCGCGATACGCTGGTCGAATACCAGCCGTGGGAGCCGACCGACTTCGAGCGTGAGGCCGAGCGGGCCGCCGCTGAGGCCGCGCCGCCGCCCCCGCCGCCGGAAGCCGAACCCGAAGAGCCGCCGATGTCCGAAGAGGAATGGCAGGCGATGCTGGATGCCGAACTGGCCACTGCCCGCGACGAAGGCCGTCGCGATGGGTTTGCCCAAGGCTTCCAGGATGGTTTCGAGCAAGGTCGTCGCCAGGGCGAGGAAGACTCCAAGCAGATCGCCGCGCTGATGCAATCCGTGCGCGACGCGATCGATCAACTGAACGGCAACGTTGCTGATGAACTGGTGGACTTGGCACTGCAGCTTGCGCAGCAGTTTCTGCGTGGTGCGTTGCATGCGCAGCCCGAGCGTGTGTTGCCGCTCATTCGCGAGGTACTCGGCGATGCGCCCACCGCACCGGCACCCGCCATGCTGCGCGTGCACGCCGAGGATGCCGAGCTGATCCGCCAGATGCTGGGTGCCGAGTTGGCTGCCGCCGGTTGGACCATCATCGTTGACGCCGCCATCGAGCGCGGCGGCTGCCGTGTGCAAACCCGCTTTGGCGAGACCGATGCCACGCTGCAGACCCGCTGGGCAGAACTGACCCGTGCGCTGGGCCGCGATACCGCATGGATCGCCAGCGAGCGCTCTGAAGCTGAACGCGTGGCCGGAGGGGCGCTCCATGTCGCCTGAGACCGTGCAAACGGCCGGCCAATCTGCCGCCAACAACCCCAACGTGCGCGTGTGGCAGGCGCACCTGCGCCAGACTGCGCAGCGTGCCCGCCTGGCCCGCCCGGTGGTGACGTGCGGCAAGCTCACGCGCGTGGCCGGCCTGGTCATGGAGGCCGTGGGTCTGAAGCTGCCCGTGGGCAGCGCCTGCCGTGTGGAATTGCCGAACGGGAGCGGGGCAGCCCGCTACGTGTTGGCCGAAGTGGTGGGCTTTGCCGAAGAGCGCGCCTTCCTGATGCCGCAGACGGATCTGGTGGGCGTGGTGCCCGGTGCGCGCGTGTTCCCGCTGGAGCCGCAGCACGTGCCGACCGACGCGGCTGACCCGACCATCGCGCACAGCAAGTTTCTGCCCGTGGGCCCGCGCCTGCTGGGCCGCGTGGTGGATGCCAACGGCGAGCCGCTGGATGGCAAGGGGCCGCTGGGCCCGCAAGAAGACCTGGCCTGGGGCACGCTGGCCCCGGCACCGTTGAACCCGCTCAAGCGCAAGCCGATCGAGCACGTGCTCGATGTGGGCGTGCGCGCCATCAATGGCTTGCTGACCGTGGGCCAAGGCCAGCGCCTGGGCCTGTTTGCCGGCTCTGGCGTCGGTAAGAGCGTGCTGCTGGGCATGATGGCCCGCTACACGCAGGCCGATGTGGTGGTGGTCGGCCTGATCGGCGAGCGCGGCCGCGAAGTGAAGGAATTCGTTGACGAGATCCTCGGTGAGGAAGGGCTCGCCCGCTCGGCCGTGGTGGCCGCGCCGGCTGACAACTCGCCGCTCATGCGCCTGCAGGGCGCCGCTTACGCACACACCATTGCCGAGTACTTCCGCGACCGTGGCTGCAATGTACTGCTGATCGTTGATTCGCTCACGCGCTATGCGATGGCGCAGCGCGAGATCGCCCTGGCCATTGGCGAGCCGCCGGCCACCAAGGGGTATCCGCCCTCGGCATTTGCCAAGCTGCCGGCGCTGGTGGAGCGTGCCGGCAACGGCATGGTGGATGCCAGCGGCCGCGGCGGCTCGATTACCGCGTTCTACACGGTGCTGGCTGAAGGCGATGACCAGCAAGACCCGATTGCCGACGCCGCGCGCGCGATTCTGGACGGCCACTTTGTGCTCTCGCGCAAGCTGGCCGAGCAGGGGCATTACCCGGCCATCGACATTGAGCAGTCGATCAGCCGCGTGATGTCGGCCATCGTGCCGCGCGAGCAGCTCGATACCGCCCGCCGTTTCAAGCAGTTGTACGCCCGCTACCAGCGCAACCGCGACCTGATTGCCGTGGGTGCCTATGCGCGCGGCAGCGACCCGATGACCGACCAGGCCATCGCCCGCTACCCCGACATGGAGGCGTTTCTGCAGCAAGGCATGTTTGAGAACGAAAGCCGTGAGCACACGCTGGAGAAGATGAACGCGGTGCTTGCTTGACAGTGTGAAGACGTAAGCCTGGCAAAAGCCTCGGGCTAAAGCCGGGCAGCTTGTAACCGATGGGTTGATGTAGTGGAAATCTGGAGGTTCGACCATGACCACCATGAGTAAGCCGTTCCGCCTCAGTACGGTGCTGGAACTGGCCCAGAAGGACACCGAAAAAGCCACGCAGGAAGTCGGCCGCCTGATGAACACGCGCGAGGCTGCCACGCAAAAGCTGGCCCTGTTGTCCGACTACCGCAACAACTATCACCAGCAGATGCTGAACACGGCCAACGCCGAGGGTGGCATCGACATCACGCGCCTGCGCAACTACACCGCGTTCATTGACCGGCTGGGCGCCGCCGTGGACCAGCAGAAGGGCACGATCAACGCACTGGAGAGCCAGCTCGAAGCGAGCCGCGCCAACTGGATCGAGAAGCAGCGCCGCGAGCAGTCGTTCGACATCCTGCGCCAGCGGCACATGGAAGAACTGCGCCTGGATCAGGAGCGCCGCGACCAGCGCGAGAACGACGAACACGCCGCCAAGGTGATCCGCATGCGTGCGGCACAGGGCGGCAACTGAACACGCGTACACGTACGCAGATGGAAGACGGAGCCAACGTGGGTTTGAGTGCTACCCCCAACACCGCCGCGCAAGACCTGAGCGGCATGCTGTCTGCCAGCAACAATGCTGCCGCCGACAAGTCGCAGAGTGCATCGTCGTCCAACGGCGATACGTTCGGCAACCTGCTGTCAGATCGCATGGCGCAGGATGCAGCACGCCGTCGTGCCGATGCACAGTCGGCGGCTGACGACGCGGCCAGCCGCCGCGCAGATATCGCTCGCAAGGACGCTGCAAACGCCGGCGCGCGCAATAGCCAAGACATCAAACCGGCTGCGACGGCGCTTCCTCAAACCGTGTCGGCATCCGGCACGCAGGACGCTGCCCGCGCCAAGCCGACGCAACCTGCCGATGCCAAGGACCTGGATGCCGCTGCGGCGCAAGCCGTTGTGGATCCTGCCGCGCAACTGGCTGCCCAGATTGAGGCCGCCCGCCAGGCGGCTCAACAGGCGGCGCAGCAAGTTGCCCAGCAGACTGCTGCCGCATCGGCAACAACCCAGCCAGCGACACAGCCCGGCACACAGTCGAATACCAATGCCAATACCAATACCGGCACCACGGCCGTACAAGGCGCCGGTAATCCAACTGCAACCGATGCCGCCGCGCTGGCCGCACTGAGCGCTGCCGGCAATGGCGCGCAGGGTGGTGCCGATGCTGCTGCAGATGCCGCCGCAACCACGCCGGCTGGTCAGGCAGCGCTGCAGGCGGCCAAGGGCGCCAAGACGGCCCAGGCCGCTGGTGCCGCTGCCAACGGCAGCACGCCAACGCCACCCGCAACGCCGCTGCCCGATGGCAACACGCTGGCCCAGACTCTGGCGCGCACGCGTGCCGTGTCTGACAATACGCCGCCAGCAGTGCGCCAGCTTGGAAGTGCTGCGTCAACGCAAAACGCCAACGGCGAGCATGGCTTGCCCAAGCGTGCGGAATCCAGCACGCAAAACAACGTCTCGCAAACCGCCGCGGCTGCCGTGGCCGATGCCAACAGCCGCACGGGCAATGGTGGCAACACCGGCACGCAGGCGGATGCACAGGGCAGCGGCACGCAGTTCCAGGGCGTTCTGGCGCGTGCGGATGGCAATGCCATCGCTGCGGCACCGACCTTTGCGGTTGGCACCGCGGGCGCGGCGGGCAATATTGCCGGCGCCGCCATTACGCCGGCGCAGGTTCACACGCTGCCCACGTTTGGCGATGCCGCCTGGCCACAAAGCATGGCGAGCCAGCTTGCCTTCATGCAGGTACACCGTCAGTCGTCGGCCGAACTGCAGTTGAATCCGGCGGAACTGGGCGGGCTGCACGTCAAGCTGGATGTCGACAACGGTGCCGTCAATGCCAGCTTCGTATGCCAGCACCAGGCCGTGGCCGAACTCGTGCAGGACTCCATGCCGCGTCTGCGTGATGCCATGCAGCAAGGCGGCATGCAGCTTGCGCAAACGACCGTCAGCACGGGCGATTTCAGCCAGCAGCAGGGCGCCTGGCAGGGTGCCTCCGCACAGGGCAATGGCTCGGGCAACGGTGGCAACGGCAGCCGCTTTGGCGGCAACGCACAGGGTCGGGCCGATACCACCAGCACCGTGGCCGCTGCACCGCAGCGCGTCTCCAGCCACGACGGTGCCATCGACACGTTTGCATGACAGCAGCGGGGCAACTCCTAAAGTTTTATGAGGACCCGCCGTTACTCCTCAGGAGTGCCATGACAATGGCCAGCCTGAGTGACGAAAGTTAAGGCGACGAAAGCAGAGAAGGACGGGAAATAACAACGCGAATGCCCCAGCAGCAACGGCGGCTTTGCGATGAATAACAAGGGGGTCAAGTCCGACCGGCGAAGACGGGATCAAACGGGGATCACTTCGCCACATCCGCCTTCGGGTGGATGCAGACGGACCGATGCGGCGTGTCCGAGCCGGGGGGCTGGCGCACCGCATGTTTGCCGTACTTACGGGAGAGCGCACTGCAAGGTGCGCTTTTTGTTTTTGTGGCGCCCGAATGTGTGGCGCCACAAGAGGCGCGCACTCAGGTACACACTCAGGCGCGCGCCTCAGCCGCAGTGAGTGTGTCCGGCGATACGGAGACCACGTGCTCCACGCCGTAGCCGCGTTCCACCCACGCATCGATGCCGCCGTGCAGCGGCCGCACGTGCTTGAAGCCCCGGCCGATCAGCGTGCGCGCCACCATGATGGCGGAGGCCTCGTTGGGGCAGGCGCAGTAGATGATGACCTCGCGGTCGGGGCCATCGATCTCGATGGCGTTGTGCTTGCTCGACATGTCGTACAGCATTGCGCCCGGAATGCGCTGCGGCTGCAGTTGCCGCGAGCTGTCGCTGCGTACATCGATGATGACCGGCGCTGAGCCCGATTCGATCAGTGCGTGCAGCTCGTCGGGCGAGATGCGCACCATCTCCAGCATCTTGCGAAAACGCCAGCGCTGCAGCCAGCGCCCGGCCACGTAGAGCGCCGCCAGCACCACGATCAGCAGGATGGCGCGGCTGCCAAGCTGGTCGAGCAACCGCAGCGCCTGGTCGATGCTGTCATGCGCCATGCGCCCGAGCATCAGCCAGATTGCCGCCCAGAGTGCCGAGCCGGCCAGGTTGTACCCTGCGAACACGCTGAATGGCGTGCGCATCGTGCCCAGCAGCGCGGACGACACCGTCGACAGCCCCGGCACAAATTTCGAAATCAGCAGCAGCGGTGCACCCCAGCGCTCGAACTGCGTGCGCGTGCGCCGCACGCACGAGTCAGGCGACAACGACACGCGGCACAGCAGGGCCATCACGTGCCGACCGTAGCGCTTGCCCGCCACGTACCACAGCGCATCACCCAGCAGTGCGCCGGTGATGGCGGCGGGCAGCAACTCCATGAAGTGCAGCGGGCCGATCATGGTAAGCGCGCCGCCCACCAGCAGCGTTGGCACGGCGGGCAGCGGCGCGCCGGCCTGTGTGAGCAGCACGTTCAGGAACACGGCAAACGCACCGTATTCGGCAAGGAGGGGAAACAGGTCGTGCATAGGAGGAAAGCGGAAGGCGCGCGGCAGGCAGATGCGCTTGCCAAGTTACCGCATTCTGGCGTCGTCCGATAGGCATACCTGTATGGACTATTGGGCGGCGTGTCGGGCATGTGAAATTGGCATGACAATAACGCTTTCTCGCACGTATTTGTCGCTATGTCCTCCGCATCCCCCACGAATGCTTCTGACGTTGCCTCCGGCGTTGATGCCGTCAGCATCCGCCCGGCCACGCTGGCAGACCTGCCGGTCATCGTCACCATCTACACGCAGCACGTGCTGTTCGGCTCAGCCAGCTTTGAGGTCGACCCGCCCGATCTGACCGAGATGACGCGACGCTTCCAGGCGCTGCACGACGTCGGCATGCCCTACATCGTGGCCGAGGCCGGCGGCCAACTGCTCGGCTACGCCTACGCAGGCCCACACCGCGCGCGGCCCGCGTATCGCAATACGGTGGAAGACTCGATCTACCTGGACGCGGCCGCGCAAGGGCGGGGCGTCGGTACGTTGCTGCTGCAGACGCTCATTGCGGAATGCCAGGCGCGCGGGTTCAAGCAGATGGTGGCCGTGGTGGGCGGCGGGCGTGAGAACCCTGGGTCTGCCAAGCTGCACGCGCGCTGCGGGTTTCGCGAGGTGGGCGTGCTGGAGAAGGTGGGCTACAAGTTCGGGCGTTGGCTGGATTGCTTGCTGATGCAGCGAGCGTTGTGAGGCACATAGGGCGGCGGCGGGTTGCGTCGCTCGGTGGTGAGGCCCCATGCGTTGCGGGTTGTGCGAAGAATACGGATCAGTGCTTCGTTCATGCAGAAATGTGTGTGTGAGTCGGAGTGTTCAGGCGCCCGCGCGCAGCATTACGGCCAGATATATCACGGCCCCGGCAAGCGTGCCCACGCCGATGACGAGCAGCCAGTCGACAAGGGCGGCATGCTCATCTACCCATTGGGGGGTGTCCTGCCTCATGCCGTGCTTCATTCGGATCTCCATGTCAGAGCAGGTGCCCGAGCGCGCGTAGCGCAACACCAAATAGCGCGATGACGATCAGCAGATCGATGCGCCGATGTTCCAGCCAACCGTGGCGAGCACGCCGCCGCATCACGCCGCCAGTGCGAGTGCGCCGTTGCGGTGCCACGCACGCTCGCCGATGTTGGCTGTGTTGATAGCCGCATCGGCCAGCGCCGCTTCTTCCGCCGCAGCCTGCTTGATGTCGCGCAGGAACTGCTGCAACAGTTCGCGCCCCAGTGAGGCCATGGCCAGGTCGCCCAGGTCCTTGCGCAGCAAGGTGGCGGCAGTCGGCGCCATGTAGATGTGCGTGTCGTCCAGGCCGCGGTCAGCGCAAACCATGTCGTCGGTAATCAGGGTCTGGCAGACCAGGCGCTCCATCGGCGTGCCCGCGTTGACCATTGTGCTCCCCTCGCGCTGTTGGTCTTGATATTTTAGATGTTTCTAATTTAATGTCAAGACAAATCTAACCAATGGCGTTTAGAACGTTGCGAGAGCGCATAAGAAAACCCGCCGAAGCGGGTTTGCAGGTGTTGGGTAAGGGGGTGGGCGCGCTCAAAAATCGCCCATGCCTGACCGGTACTTGACCCGGCCAACGATGTCGATGTGCTCAAGCTGCTCAGGGGGCACCATGAACGGATCGTGCTTCTCCTTGTTGTCGCTCACCACGCGGATCGACCCGTCAGGCAGGCGGAACAAGCGCTTGACCAGCATCTCTCCGCAGTAGACTAGGGCAAACACGCCACCCCCGGTGGGGATGCGTCTGTCGGCCTTGTCGACCACCACGGTGTCGTCGTCAAACAGGCGCGGTTCCATGCTGTCGCCCCGCACCTTGACGGCAACCAGGTTCTTGGGGCTCGCGTCCAGCCGGCGGATGTAGTCGGCCTGGAAGGGCAGCGGCTCTTTCTCTTCGATGTGCCAGGTTTCGCGGCCATTGCCGGCGGACAGCGTCACATCCACGTGCGTGATCAGGATGGTCGACTCGGTGGGCAGTTCATCCAGGCTGTCGTACGTGGTGATGGGGCGGGCAGGAAAGCCCTTGCTCTGCGCCGATACGGGGGCGCCGTCATCCACACCACCCACGGTTTGCGCGGCAGTCTCGGAGAACGGTGCATCCATCGTGCGGTCCGGAAACCCCAGCTTCTTCTCCAGCCGGCGCGCAGCGATATCACCAATGCTGCGGCCGTCCTGGTAGGTGCGCGACAGGAACTGCGCCACCTGCGAGCGGGAGTACCCGTATTGGCGCTCGAACTCGGCGCGATCGCCGTTGACGAGGGTTTGGATCCAGTGGGCAAGCCACTGGCGGCGGTTGTCGTAGATGTCCATGGGGCGCATTAGAGCAAGAAATTTCTAAGCCATGGGTTAGAAGTGTCTTGACATCGTAGTTTAGAATAATCTAAATTACAACCCATCGGCCTGTCTCCCGCCCCTCACCCACTGCGTTACCGGGCCGCCAACGCCCGCACCCGGGCCGATCCGAATCTTGTTCAATCCGCGCGCCGATGTGCGCCGACTGGAGCCTCTTCCCATGACCGTCACCGAAACTTCGATGGATGCCTTTCGACGTGGCCGCACCACGTCAACGGCCAAGCTGCAGTGCGATCGCATTGCCGACTACGTGGCCCGCGTTGGCACCGCCACGATTGCTGAAATTGCGCTGGCGCTGCGCATTGAGAAGTCCAGCGTCTCTGCGCGCCGCAGCGAGCTGATCGCCGCCAAGCGGCTGGAGTTGGCCGAGGAACGCAAATGCAACGCCACGGGCCGCTGGGTGCAATCCGTGCGCATGGCGCCTGCACAGGTGCGCCTGTTCCAGTAGGCGCGAAGCACGTCTTTGCGCTGGCCGTTGCAAACAGCGGCGGCCAAGGCGCACAACGCCCAGCGATATCGACACCAGCAATGGGCACCGCCGCTACCGCGGCAATCAACACACACTGAACAAACGAGGAACAGGGATATGGGAATTGAAGACCGTCTGGAGAATTGGGGCCGCGTGGTGCGTGATCCGAGTTGGCAACCACAGTACTGCGCATCGTGGGCACGCTTGGCCGTCGCCATGCGCGATGCTGACAGCGGTGCACCGCAAGCCATCATCACGATCGACGTGAACGACGGCTGGCTGGTGGAGCGTGCCTGGCAGAAGATTGCCGACCCCGTTGCGAAGCGCTTGCTGCAGTATCACTACGTGCATCGCATGCCGGCGGAGATGGTGTGCCGCATCCTTGTGCGCAAGTACGGCGCCTCGCCGCACACGCTCAGGCACTGGAAGGTACGCCTTGCGAAGGCGCAGTCGATCATGTCGCACGTCATCGATTCAGAGGTTGCGCGCGTGCAGATGGTGAAGGCCGTACGTGCTGCTGCAGCGGCGCCGATGTTCGCCTGAAAATTTTTTTCGCAGACCCCTTGCACCGTTTATATCCCCTTCGTATTCTGTTTCCCAGATGTTCGATTGCCCTCGCGGCGTAACCGGTTCAAACCGAGACATGCACCCCACTGGGGTGCATTGACTTACCCAAACGAAGCGAAGATGCAGTGAAGAAGACAGCCCGCCATGCAGCGGGCTTTTTCGTTTCTGCGCTTCGTTCCTGCACACGCAACACCTGCCTCGATGTCACTGCAAGGTGACGATCCGATTGAGGCGACTCACTCCTTGATGCAACTCACTCGATCGATCGCGCCTCGCTTTGCGCATCGATGAAGGCGCTCGTCTTATGGCAGATCTCTCCGATGTTTCCAACGCACTCGTCACGCTTGTCACGGGTGTGGTCTATCCGAACGGCAGCAGCCAACCGTCGATCACGGGCAACCCCGTGCTGGTGTACAGCGGCTGGCCCAACATGACGCAGCTGAAGACCGACCTGCAGGCCAACAAGGCACATGTGTCGATCTTCCCGACGACGAGCCACCAGCGGCACAGGAGCACGGCGTTCTCAGACTGGACGGTGTCTGTGCCGCCGGCCAATACGCTCGCGCTGAGCCTGGCGGGGCAGACCGTCATGGTGAACGGCACGGTCAGCACGCCGCAGAACGTGGTGTTGCTGGTCGATGGGCGCGCCTATGTGTACGCGGTGCAGGCCAGCGATACGCCCGCGAGCATCGCAACGGCGCTGGCGACGCTGGTGGCAGTGGACCAACCGGCCACTGCGACTGGCGTGTCGATCACCATTCCGGGCGCGACCTATATCTCGCCGCGCGTGGGCGGTATCGGCACCGTGCAGCGCGAGACGCGCCGGCAGGAGCGCACGTTCCTCCTCTCGACGTGGGCGAATGCCGCCGCGCCACGTGACCTGATCGCTGGCAAGGTCGACGCGGTGCTCTCGGGCCTGGTGCGCCTGACGTTGCCGGACCAAGGCGCCGCGCTGCGCTACAAGCGCGGGCTACAGCACGATGACCCGACCAATCTCATCTACCGGCGTGACCTGCGCTATGCCGTCGAGTACTCGACCATCGTGACTGACACGGCCTACCAGATCGCGACGGGTGTGGAGAACGTGACGGCGGGCGCGTCGATGGGCGCGCAGTTTCCTGTACGCACCCTTGTTGAGTAAGTGATGGGCTGAAACAGCCTAGCGTATTTGCAGTAGCAGTTCACCAACCCGTGCCGCCCTTTGGGCGGCTTTTTCATGTGCGGCCGCCTTTGAGCGGTCATTTTTGTTTTCTTTGGAGGCAAGCATGCCGATCGTTCAGCAGGGCAGCATCAATACGACTGCTCTCATCGTTCCGGACCTGTACGTCCAGATTGTTCCGCCGCAGGTCACCCTGCTCAATGGTGTGCCGACCAACGTGCTCGGCGTGGTGGGTACCGCCACGTGGGGCCCGGTCAACTCGCCGACTCTCATCGGCAACATGGCCATGTACGCCCAGGCATTCGGCGCGATCCAGAACCGCACCTATGACATGGGTACCGCCGTGGCTGTGGTGGTCCAGCAAGGCGCCAACAACTTCCGCTGCGTGCGCGTGACCGATGGCACGGATACCGCGGCGACCGTGATTGCGCAGACCAACGGCATCACGTTCACCGCCAAGTACACGGGCTCGCTCGGCAACACCGTCACGGTGGCGCTGTCGGCTGGCTCGGCGGCCAACACGTGGAAGGTGACCGTGGCCGCGCCCGCGCTGGCACCAGAAGTGTTCGACAACATCGGCGCAGGCCAGACCGGCAATGCGCTGTGGGGCGCCATCGCCAACGCCATCAATAACGGCGTGAGCGTCATGCGCGGTGCCTCGCAAATCATCACCGCCAGCGCGGGTGCCGGCACGACTGCACCAACGGCAGCCACGCTCACCCTGACCGGCGGCACTGACGGCGCGGCCACCATCAACGGTGCTGTGCTGCTGGGCCAGGACACCGTGCCGCGCAAGGGTATGTACGCGCTGCGCAACCAGGGCGTGTCGATCGCCATGCTGGCCGACTGCGCCGACGCGACGACCTGGCCGACGCAGGTTGCGTTTGGTCTGTCGGAAGGCACCTACATGATCGGCGTAGGCCCGAGCGGCGACACCATCGCCAACGCCGTCACCGCCAAGAGCACCGCCGGCATCGATTCGTACGCCTTCAAGCTGCTGTTTGGCGATTGGGTGTACTGGCTCGATACCGTGAACGGCGTGACGCGCCTGGTGTCGCCGCAAGGTTTCGTGGCGGGCCTGCTGGCCAACCTGTCGCCGCAGAACAGCAGCCTGAACAAGCCGATCTACGGTGTGGTCGGCACGCAGAAGACGTTCGCCAACCAGAGCTACAGCTCGGCCGAACTGCAGGCGCTGATTCAGGCCGGCATTGACGTGGTGACCAACCCGGTGCCGGGCGGTGCGTACTTCGGCTGCCGCGCGGGCCACAACACCAGCTCGAACGCGCTCACGCAGGGCGACAACTACACGCGCATGACCAACTACATCGCCAGCACCATCAATGCCGGCATGGGCAAGTACGTTGGCCAACTGCAGTCGGCCACGGTGCGTGCGCAGGCGGCGGCCACGCTGTCGAACTTCCTGAGCTCGATGGAGCAGCAGGGCATGATCGGCGCGGTCAACGGCGGCCCGGCGTTCTCGGTACAGATCGATGCGAACAACAACCCGATGAACCGCGTGGCGCTCGGCTACATGCAGGCCGACGTGAAGGTGGTCTACCTGTCGGTCATCGAGAAGTTCCTGGTGAACGTGGAAGGCTCGCAGGCCACGGTGATCCGCACTTCGACCAACAACCAGTAACGCAGCATTCAACCCATCCTCTGGCTCCGCAGTGCGCGGGGCCTTTTCTTTTTGGAGAACAACACCATGCCGATTCAAGGCTACTCCGTCGGTCGCGACTACACGCTGGTCATCCAGACCGCAAACGGCACGCTGCAACCGAACAAGATCACGGCATTCAAGAGCAAGCAGGATGTGACCGACGTGCGCGTCAAGCGCCTGGACGGCATCACTGACCACGTGCGCTTCTTCGACGGCTGGTCGGGCTCGTTTGACGTGGAGCGCCAGGACGCCACGCTCGACAACTACTTCGCCCAGCTCGAAGCTGGCTACTACGCCGGCGTGAACGAAACGCCCGCGCAGATCTACGAAACCATTCAGGAAGCCAACGGCTCGGTTTCGCAGTTCCGCTACGACGGCGTGCTCATGACGCTGGCCGACGCCGGCAACCGTGCGGGCGACGCCACCATCAAGCAATCCGTCAACTTCGTGGCTTCGCGCCGCATCAAGGTGTCCTGATGACGCATGTGACCATCACCCCATCCGAACAGATCATCAAGGCCGCCGCGAAAGAAGTGGTGGTCGACGATGCACTGGGCCGCAAGATCACGCTGCGCAAACCGAGCCCGCTGGCCAACCTGGACTTTGCCAAGGCCGCAGGCGGCAGCGAGCTGAACATGCTCTACCTGGCCGAGGTCGCGCACCTGAAGTTCGTGTCCGCCATTGATGGCGAACCGGTGCCGACGCCGGCCTCCGAAGCGCAACTACGTGCGCTGTATCAGCGTCTGGGTGAGGAGGGCAACGAAGCTGCACAGCGCGGCGTGGCTGCCAGCTTCATCAACGTTGCCACGCCGGAGTCTGAGCTAAAAAACTCCTGACGAACGGCCCGTTTCACGAGGCGATGTGGCTCGTGCATAACGGTGTTCCGTTCGACGTGGCGTTTTCACTGGACGACACCATGCGGCAGGCGATGGCCATCAAATGCAGTGAGTTTCATGGCGCTGAGTTTGATCTGAGGACGATGTCTTTCAAGGAGCGCGAATGAATCTATCGCTTGCAGAGATGGTGCGTCGTTTGGGCGAGCTGGAGGCGCGGGTGCCGGCTGCGTTGTCGCAGGGGCTGGAAGCAGCCGCTGTGGCTATGGAGCAGGCAGCCCGCGCCAAGGCAGTGGAAAGCGCGGCGGCCGCAGGCATCTCCAGTGCCGCACATGTGGCCGCGTTGCTTGACTCGATCAGCCACGAGGTCAAGGCATTGGAGGCGGCCATCGGCTCCAACTCGGATCAGGCGGTTGTCCAGGAGCTCGGCAGTGCGCAGGCGCCACCGCATCCGTTTCTGGGTGCGGTGGCGCTCGAGCGTGCCGACGATGTGCAAAAGAGCGTGGGTGACGCAGTGACGGCGGTGCTGGCGGGCCGCCCCATTGCAACGACCCACTCGTGAGATCGGTGGCCTCAACAGACGAATAAGGATTCCCTATGAGCCTCGATGCTTACAAGATCGGGATACAGATTGCGCTAGTGGATAACGTTTCGCGCGGGTTGATGACCCTGGCGGGACACTTCAATCGCCTCAATCTGGACGCGGACGCGCTGAAAGCGCGGCTCGACAAGATCGGCAAGATGATTGACGCCGGAGGCGTGCTCTCTGGTGCGGGCGCCAAGGGCTTCAAGATGCTTGAAGGTCCGTTGGATGCGGCCAAACAGTACCAGACCGAGCTTCAGCGTTTCAGCCAAGTCATGCCGGGTGACGCGATGGCATCCCAGGCTGACAAATTCGCCAAGAGCATGAATGTCATGGGGCAATCGTCCCTCGACAACTTGAAGCTCTTGCGTGAGACCACGGCGGTGCTTGGTAGCTTTGACCAAGCAAAGCTGGTGATGCCGCAGCTTGCGCAGGCGAAGTCCGGCGTGATGGCGGTCATGAGTGCCGAAGCTGGCGGCAAGTTTGAAGAGAGCGCGCTGTCCGCACTGAAGACCCAGCAGTTGCGTGGCGCCATAACGAACCCGAATACCGGGTTGATCGCCCCGCAGAGGGTGACGGATGTGCTGGACTCGATGCGTCAGACCTACGTCGCTACGAATGGAACGGCGACGTCGGACGACTACATCAAGTCGATCGCATCGCCTAGAACCGCGGCGAGCGCGTCCGGCGCGGGAAAGCCGAGCATGCAGGCCTTGGAATTTGAGTATCAAGCGAAGCTTGCCAACCTTCAGTTGACGCTGGGTGAGCACATCCTTCCGGTGGCGATTGCCGGCTTGGAGAAGCTCAATGCATTGCTTCAGAGCGTGACGCAGTTTGCGAAAGAGCATCCGACTTTGACCAAAGTCTTTCTGGGGTTGGCAGGCTTGCTTTCCGGCATGGCGGTGGTGGCGGGTGTTGCTCTGCAATTTGGCGCGGCAATCAGCGCGTTAAGGGTGATCTTCCCAGCGACTATGTCCGTGATGGGCATGGTGATGAATACGATGGGTACCGTCATCAGTGCAGCACTTAGTGCGGCGCTCCGTGCGGCGCTTAGCGCTGCAATGACTGCGGTAGTGGGCGTGATCGGCGTAATGACGTTACCGGTGACGCTGGCGCTTGCTGCCATCGCCGGCCTCGCGTTCGTGGTCTACAAAAACTGGGACGAGATCAAACCAAGATTGCTCGGCGCTTTCGAGCTATTGAAGGACGGAGCCAAGTGGCTCTGGACGCATCTTCTCTCGCTCTTCGAGAGGGTCAAAACTGTCGCTGCGGGAATCTGGGAGTACGTGCAGCCAGTTCTAGACAGGATCAAATCCGTCGTTGCGATGCTCTGGGAGCATGTGGCGCCGATCTTCGACAAGATCAAAGCTGGAGTGCAAGAGGCGTGGGATTCCATGAGCCGAATCGCAGCGATTCCACTCACCCTCGTCCAGACGTTCATACAGTACGTTGTCGACGCGGTTCGCTCCTTCGCGCAACGATTCAATCTTGGGGGCGTTGTTGATCAGATCGACAATAAGCTTAAGGGTGCCTACACAGACTCCGTCGCTCGTGATCATGCTGCCTCCTATTCAAACGAGGGCCACAACCGCAATCCGGTCGGTAGCGCTGTCAAGGTCCCAGATGCGAAGCCTGTTGTTCTAAAAGGGGATGTGACCATGGACGGACGCTCAGTCGGGCAGGTGGTCTGGAAACAGATGGATGTTCAACTGGCACGTCCTCTTGCAGGGTCCAGCGATTTCAACAACGGCATGCATGTGTCGCCGTCGGGATATAACTATGTCTGACTTCGCTCTCAAGCTTGACAGCTTCCAGTTCAAGGATTTGGAGGTGCCTGAAACGATCCCGTTTGGCGGGACGCAGAAGCTCGCCATGCATGACTTGGTGGGTGGTACGCGCGTAGTCGACTCGATGGGCGCTTTCGGCAGACCCGTTGAATGGTCCGGCTGGCTGCTGGGTGAAGACGCGTTGGCGCGTGCTCGCCAACTCGACGATCTGCGCATCGGTGGCCGGAAGTTGCTGTTGCAGTGGTCCGAGTTGTACTACTGGGTTGTTGTGCGCGAGTTCAATGCGGATTTCCAGCGCTTCTACAAGATCCCGTACAAGATTGCATGCGAGGTTGTGAGTGCGGCACCCAAACCACAGAACGATGACCAAAGTATCGATAGCCAGATCAAGGCCGACGCCGCCACCGCATCCGACTTGGTCAGTTCCATCGGCGACAGCACGCTCACCAGCTTGATGGGCTCGGTCAACTCGGCGATTGACAGCGTGGCAAGCTTTGCCAATGCGGCACAGTCGACGCTCAGCAACGTGGTGCAGCAGATCACAGCGGTTCGGGATCGTGTGCAGAAGCTGGTGGCCTCCACCAACAGCGATCTGATGAAGGTGGCAACGCTGGGCGGCATCTTGCCGAACAACCCGGTCGCGCAGCAGGTGACGAAGCTCAACAACCAGATCAACTCGGCGTTGAGTCTGCCGGTTCTGGTGCAGCTTGATCGGCTCGCGGGCCGCATGCAGACGAATATCGCGTCCGTTTACAAGAGTGCCAAGCATGTGGTCGTAGCGGGTGGCGATCTGATGAAGATGGCGGCCAAGGAGTACGACGACGCAATGGCTTGGACAGCGTTGGTCAAGGCCAATCCAGAGCTTGCGTGGGACCCGTTGGTGCAAGGCATCAAGACGCTGATCGTTCCGCCAAACAAGGACAACGCCGGCGGTTTGCCGAACAAGTAATTCGCTCCACCGTCTTTATCAATCCTACAGCCCCGCATTGCGGGGCTTTTATATATGAGCCTGAACACGCTACCTGTAGTACCCGAGGTGCGCCAGCCGTGCACTGTCGTGAAGGTGGGTGGGGAACGCGCACCCGCCTGTGTGAGTTGGTCGATCCAGAGCAACTCGTACGAGCAGGCGGATACGTTCCAGGTCACCTTCGCGGCCAGTGCCTTGCCGCCTGATCGCGACGCGAACTGGTTCTCCAGTCAGCTGGACTTGCTGGTGGAGATCTTCGCCGGCTTTCCAAAGAACCCGCTTCAGTACGACGAAAGCAACCTGCAAAGCCGGATCTACGGCCGCGTGGATAGCGTCGAGTTTGATCCAGTGTCAGCCCAGCTCACACTGAGCGGCCGAGACCTGACTGCATTGTTCATTGATGAGCAGGTGACATTGCTATTTCAGAACATGACGGCATCGAAGGTTGCTGCAGCACTGGCAACGGCACATGGTTTGCAAACCGTCGGCCCGGAAACGAAGCGACTGATCGGCAAGCAGTACGCGCATGACAACGTGAGCCTCACGACGCAACGCACGGAGTGGGACTTGCTTGCAGCGTTGGCACGTGAAGAGGGATTCGTCTGTTCCGTGAGTGGCAAGACGCTGTACTTCGGTCCGCGACTACAGGGCCCCGTGCTGCCTTACGAGTTGCGTTGGGGGCGCGATGAGAGGGGCAATCCTGCCGCCAATGTGTCAAGCCTGCAGTTGTCACGTGACCTGACCGTGGCGAAGGGCGTAACGGTCGAGGCGAAATCCTGGCACGCGAAGCAAGGGAAATCGTTCGTGGCCCGCTACAGCAACGCACCGGACGGTGGCAAAGGGAAAAAGCCGACGCACACGGTCCAACGCAATGGTCTGGACCAGGCCGGCGTGCAGCGGCTGGCCAAGCAAAAGCACGACGAGGTTGCACAGCACGAGATGAAGCTGCGTGCCCGCCTGCCTGCGGACGAGCTCCTTTCGCCCACCGACATCATCCGCCTGACCGGCACCGGCACGAACTTCGACCAGGACTACCTGATCGACAGCATCACGCGCAGCATGAGCTTGGGCGAGGGTTACGTGATGGACGTTTCCGCCAAGAACATCAACAAGGACACGAGCCAATGATTCAACAACTACGCAATCAGATGGTGCTCGCCGCGATGATGGCGCAGTCGAACCGCGCGGAGAACCGCATGGGCATCGTCACCAGCTACGACGCGGGTACGGCCTCGGCGCGCGTACGCCTTCAACCTGAAGATCCTACCGACCCAGCGCGCTCGCTGACCGGCTGGATGCCTGTTGCCTCTGCCTGGGTCGGCAATGGCTGGGGCATCGATGCGCCGGTCAGTCCGGGCGATCAGGTGGCGGTGCAGTTTCTGGGCGGCGACATCGAGAACGGCTACATCTGCGCGCGCCTGTTCAGTGACCAGGCGCGGCCGACCGGTGCGCAGTCAGGCGAGTTCTTCCTCTCGCATGCATCGGGCTCGAAGCTGCAGTTCCACAACGACGGCACGGTCACGCTCATCAGCGCGGGGACGCTCACCAGCCAGGCGCCGCAGTGGAACCACAGCGGCCCGATGCAGATCGACGGCACGCTACTGGTGACGCAGACCATCACCGGCCAGGCGGGGATGGCAGTGTCCGGCAACAACGGCTCCGGCAACTCGATGAGCATCAGTGGCAATACGCAGTTCAGCGGGCAGGTGTCGGCCAATGGCCACCGCATTGACGACACGCACCGTCACACCGGCGTGCAGTCCGGTTCCAGTAACACGGGGAGCGTGGCATGACACAGCAACTTCTGAACGACGTGAACCATTGGGTGGGGGACGACATCGGTGTCTCACCCACGGGCGATCTCGGCCTTGCCAGCGCGGATCTTCGCACGCAGCAGCGCATCGTGCGGCGTCTGGTGACCAACCCCGGTGACTACATCTTCCACACCGATTACGGCGCGGGCCTGCCGAAAAAGATTGGCGAGACGCTCGACATCCCCGCGCTGCGCGGCCTGATCCGCACGCAGTTGGTGCTGGAAGCCGGTGTTGCACAGTCGCCCGAGCCTCAGGTGGATGTGAGCGCCATCACTGGCGGCGTCAGCGTGCGAATTCTGTACACCAGCTCCGTCACGCGTGAGCCGGTGTCTCTTCAATTCAATGTGAGCAAATGATCCATATGTCCATTCAGACGCAAGACTGGGTAACGCTCGTGCGCAACCAGGTGGCGGCCATCCAGGGCTATGCCAAGGTGCTGGTCGACCTGACGGTCGGCTCCGTGCTGCGCGCTGTCGTTGAAGCCAACGCAGCGGTCACGGTGTGGCTGCAGGGGTTGATCCTGCAAGTCATGGCAATTACGCGGGCCTCTACCTCAAGCGGGGCCCATCTCGATTCGTGGATGGCCGACTTTGGCCTGAGCCGCCTCGCTGCAGTGCCCGCCACCGGCAACGTGACGTTCTCACGTTTCACGACCACGCAGCAGGTACTGGTGCCGCTCACGGCCGTCGTGCAAACCGGTGACGGCACGCAGCAGTTCAACGTGGTGATCGACACAAAAAACCCGGCCTACAACGCTACGCTAGGCGGCTACGTGATTGCAGCAGGCGCGGCCGGCGTGACGGTACCGGTGCGGGCATTGGTGGCGGGCGTGGCCGGCAATGCTGTGGCGGGCGCGGTCTCCACCATCGTGGGTGCCATCTCCGGTGTCGATACGGTCATCAACGCGGCCGCGTTCGTCAACGGTGCCGATGCGGAATCGGACGGTGCGCTGCGCACGCGATTCATCGCGTATGTGGCCAGCTTGTCGAAGGCGACCAAGACCGCCATCGGCGCGGCCATCGCCAGCGTCAAGCAAGGGCTGACGTACGCGATTCTAGAGAACCAGACGTATGCAGGGCTGCAGCAGAACGGTACGTTCATCGTGATCGTGGATGACGGCACGGGCTCACCCCCGTCTACGCTGTTGTCGAGTGTGAGCAATGCAGTGGATGCCGTGCGGCCGTTGACCAGCACGTTCTATGTGTACGGGCCGGTGGTGATTAACGCCACGGTGGCTATGACGATTGCGACCGCGCCGGGATACACGCACCAGACCATCACGGCCCAGGTGCAAACAGCCTTGCTGAACTACATCAACACGCTGCCGTTGGGTACCACGCTCACGTATTCCCGCCTGGTGCAGGTGGCGTATGACGCGTCGCCTGCGGTCATCAACGTCACAGGCACGCTGCTCAACGGCGGTACGTCGGATCTGCCGGCCAGCAGCTTGCAGGTGATCAAGACCACCCTCAACTCCATCACGGTGTCGTAATGGCAACAGGTGACCAACAAGACATCTTCACGCGCCTGCGTGGCTATCTGCCGCGCTGGTTTGGCGACACCGCGCAGTCGCCCGTCATCAATGCCCTGCTGCAAGGGCTGGCGTACAGCGGCGCGTACGTCTACGGCTTGTATGCCTATGCCAAACAGCAGACGCGCATCCTGACGTCGTCGGACGGCTGGCTCGACATGATCGCGGCGGACTTCTTCGGCTTGTCGGTCCAGCGCAAGAGCGGGCAGTCCGATGCGTCGTTTCGCGCCAACATCGTCGCCAACCTGTTCCGCGAACGCGGTACGCGCAATGCCATCGTGCGGGTGCTGGCAGACCTGACAGGCCGTCCTCCGACGATCATCGAGCCGAACCGCCCTGCAGATTGCGGTGCCTACGATGCCCCCAACTGCGGCTATGACCGGGCGGGTGCGTACGGCCAGGTGTCGTTGACCTACCAGGCGTTCGTGCTGGCGTATCGGCCGTTCGGCAGCGGCATCCCCAATGTGGCGGGTTACGACAAGGTTCCGGCTGGCTACAGCGTGCCGTCGCAAGGCGAGTACGCCGACTTGTCGATGAGCAGCAACACCGTGTCCGACGCTGACATCTACGCCGCTATCGAATCCGTGCGACCGGCAGCATCCATCGTCTGGACACGCATCAGTTCCTAGGCGCACGCGCCTTTCTTTCCCACCGACAGCCCGGCAACACGCCGGGCTTTTTCTTTTGGAGAACAGTCTTGGATCGTCAGATTGTCTACAGCGGCCAAGTGCCGCAAACCACGGACCTGCTCAACACCAATCGGCAGGCCATGATCGCGCTGGCAAAGCTGTGTGCCGATCTGTTCGGCACGTCCACCGTGGTCTCGGGCCTGGGCTGCGTGCCAACTTCGCCTGCCTCGATGAGCGTCAACATCAACCCCGGGCAGATCTACCAGCAGGCTAACCTTGACGGCACGCCATACAGCGCGCTGCCGCAAGATACGGCGCACAGCCTGTTGAAGCAGGGCATCTTGATGGACGCACAGTCCTTCACGCTCACCGCACCTGCCACGACCGGCTACAGCCAGAACTACCTGATTCAGGCGGCCTACCTGGATAACGACGTCAACAACGTCGTGCTGCCGTACTACAACAGCGCCAACCCGTCGCAGGCGTTCAACGGCCCTGGCGGTAACGGCACGTCGCAGCCGACTACCCGCGCCGGTCAGGTCTCGCTTCAGTTGGTGGCCGGCACCGCCGCGCCTACCAATACGCAGGTCACGCCGGCGGTGACGGCGGGGTATGTTGGGTTGGCGGTCATTACGGTTGCCAACGGGCAAAGCACGGTTACGAACACCGGCATTGCTCCCTATCCGAATGTGCCTACGGCACCGACGGGCGGCTTCCTGGCAGGGATCGGCGAGCGCTTTTCAAGCATTCAGAACGTTGCAACATCAACCGGGCTAACCACGGCTGCTCTGGGTGCACTGATGAACGTGACGGCCACTGGCCAGACCCTCACGCTGCCGCCGGCAGCCAACTGCCCGAATGGCACGAGTGTTTGTGTTGCCTACATGCAGGCGAGTGGTTCGACCACTGTGACGCGTAGCGGCGCCGACACGCTTGCGTTTGGACAAGGCAGTGGTGCCAACAGCCTGGTGCTCAATCCGGGCGAGGCCGTGCAGTTTGTATCGAACGGCGTGAATGGTTGGGTGAGTGCTGGGCAGACGTTGACCACAGGGGTGACGCCGCCGCTGTTTGATAACAGTACGAAGTTGGCGACGACGGCGTTTGTGCGGTCGGCGGGGTCGTTCTATTCAGGTTTCAAGGGGATTTCCGCTAGTACGACATTGGTTGCCACGGATTTGATGAACTACACTTATATCGGAAATCCTGGCGGTTTTACGATCACGCTACCACCCGCGAATTCTGTTCCCACAGGAACGCGGTTTTTCATCATTTCGAATTCCGGCGGCAACTTTATTCAGCGCGGTAGCTCGTCAGACACCATCTACCTTGGGGCCGCCTCGGGAACGGGGGTTTATGGCTTCACGATGAATGTTGGTGACACCGTGGTGCTCGTTTCCAATTCGGCCGGAGGGTGGTATGCCGAAAGTGGGACGGCAGCCCTTCCGTCTTCAGCGCTGTTTGGCGCATCGCTGCAGACCCCCGGATACCAGAGATTACCGAGTGGTTTGATCTTGCAGTGGGGTGTCGTGTCGACAAGCAGCAGCGGAGACACTGCCGTCACGCTGCCCATTGCATTCCCGAACTCCTCGCTACTCGTCGTCGCTACCTCTGGTCACAATCCAGGCGGAGCGGCCGAGGGATATGTTGCTGCTACGCTCAATGGAAGAACATCACTTCTTCTGCGTGGCACAAATGGTTCACCGACTGGTACCTGGTGGATGGCGCTGGGATATTGAGAACCGCGCTAGCCTTCGCATCCCCAACAATAGGGCAGCTTTATTGCGAATCAGTGCGAAGGCGAAGCAATTGCACACGAAGGAGATTTCATGCTGTATTACGCAAAATCCACTGGCGGTTTCTACGATTCCGCAATTCATGCCGCCAACATTCCTGCTGACTCGGTCGATGAATCAAAATGGTCAGCAACACATGCGCAATTGATGGACGCGCAAACGGCCGGGAAGACGATTACCGCAGATGCCGACGGTACCCCCATTGCTGTTGATCCGGTCTCGCTCATGACGCTGAGCCAAGTGAGCGCTGCGCAAACCATCAAGATCAGCACTGCCTGCGGCGCCTCACTGATTGCCGGCTTTACTTCGTCAGCGCTCGGTACGGAGCATGCCTACCCGTCGCAGGACGACGATCAACGCAACCTGCAGAGCGCAGGCAGTGCAGCCGCTACTGCATCGTCAACCTGGGCCACCCCCATCTGGTGCGCCAGCAACGACGCCTGGTCATTCACGCCACACACCGCAGCCCAAGTCCAGCAAGTCAACGCCGACTGGCTCGCCTACCGCGTCGCCACGCAACAAAAGTACGCCGCCCTGATCGCCAAGATCAACGCCGCAACCAGCATTGAAGAGGTGCAAGCCATCGACTGGTAACCACCGTCATCTCACCAACACAGCCCGCCTTTGTGCGGGCTTTTTTATTTCCGGGGGGGAACCGATGTCCGAACCTATCAGCAGCAGTGCCGCGGCGGGGGCTGCGGGCGCAGCTGCCTTCAAAGCCATCGGCGGGCCTGCGGCCGTGGCGGGCTGCGCTAGCGCGCTCGCCACCATCGTGGTGATGGTGATGACGTTGCCGCGCGCGCGGGGCGAGTGGGCTGTTGCGCTTATCTCCACCGTCATTGCCAGCCTGAGCGGCGGCGCTGCCGTCATCCAGTACTTCGGCATGGCGCACTGGATCGGCACGGTCAACGGCGCCTTGGCGCTTGGCGGCATCTACTTCGCCTGCGGCCTGCCGGGCTGGGCGCTCGTGCGCTGGCTCTTCAACTTCATCAACAAGCGACGCGACGCCGATCTTGCCGAGGTCGTCGACGACGTGCGTGAAACCTTGAGCAAGGTAAACCATGGCTGATCCTCTTCTGACCGCCGCGCAACTGCGCACCGTCATGCCCAACGCCGGCGCGCGTGCCGACGTGTTTGCGCCCATCCTTGCCGATGTTCTTCTGTTCCGTCAGATCAACACGCCCGCGCGTATTGCCGCGTTTCTGGCGCAGGTCGGACACGAGTCCGGGCAGTTGCGGTTCTTGCGTGAGCTGTGGGGGCCAACGCCAGCACAGCGCGGCTATGAGGGCCGCGCAGACCTGGGCAACACGCAGCCGGGAGACGGCAAGCGCTTTCTAGGCCGCGGCCTGGTCCAGATCACTGGCCGCGCCAACTACCGTGCCTGTGGCATCGAATTGGGGCTGGACTTGGAAGCGCAGCCCGAGCTGCTCGAACAGCCCGTGCATGCGGTGGCATCGGCGGCGTGGTTCTGGCTGCGTGGCGGGCTCAATCGCTTTGCCGATCAGGACACCGACGCCGCCTTTGTGGAGCTGACCCGCCGCATCAACGGCGGCACCAATGGCATCGATGACCGACGTGCATTGTGGTCACGCGCACGGGCCGTTCTTGCAACGCATGTGGGAGTCACCACGCCATGACTTTGCTCGATCCCCGTTTTTGGGGTGGCGCCATTCTGGCGTTGGCCCTGGCGTTTGGTCTTGGCTACGGCATGGGCGATCTGCATCGCATGCGCGAGGAGCGTGCGGACGCTCTCAAGCGTCAGCTTGCCGCCGACAAGACCGAGACCCGTCAGGCTGAAGCAACCGCCCAGGTTGCCGACCAGGCCGCGCAGGCGCAGACCCACATCCAGACGGTCTTTCGAGACCGCATCCTTTACCGCGATCGCGAGGTACCCCATGAAGTCGTTGTGCACGACGATGCTGCTTGCCGCATCCCTGGCCGCTTTGTCGGCATGTGGAACTCCGCCAACCGTGCAGAGCTTCCCACCACCATCGGCCTCCTTGATGAAGCCTCCAGTGGCGTTGTCCTCTCTGACGTTGAAGCCCAGCACGAGCGTGAAGCCGAAGCTTTCCACGCCAACGCCCAGCAACTGAAGGATCTGCAGGATTGGGTGGTGCGGCAGGCGGGTATTGCTAAAGCGCAGGAGTGATACGCGGGTGGTCAGTCGATGATGTCCGCACAGGCATCGGTGGGGGCCGCAGCCACGTGCCCCACCAGCGGCACCATCTTTAGCCCGGCCGAGGCGATCCGGCAAGGGGCAGCCACCACACCGCAGCCAGAGAGGAGTGCAGTGCCAAGAAGGGCTGCGGCCAGCAGAATGCGTTTCATCGTGTGTGGGGGTGAAGAAGTCGAAAGCGAATGCCGCGCAGTGTGACACAGGCCCGCCTACAAACCTGTGCGTGTTTGTATCGCGAAATGACAATCTGTGCGGCGTGTGTGTGATTTGTGCATCGCATGAAAGTGAAGCAATCCGAAGCGTTCGGCGGGCGCACAAAGCTGACTTTTGTCGAAAAAGTCACATCTCTGGTTTGCGCAAATAAACCCGCCATGCCTTGCTGTAAGCCACAAAGCCAGCGGTGATGCGGGTTTTCCCGCAATTTCTTATATCGCAACAATAAATTGTCTGTTGCGACATTTATTGTCTGAACAGGCTCACCTACGATGACTCCATCGAATGCGGCGCCGCAGCGAAACAGTCCAAGAGAAGTACCGGATACCTGCCCGACGCGCTGCGCCCATCCCGGAGAAGACATCATGAAAGCCCAACGCACCCTGATCGCTGCCCTGATCGCCCTGGCCACCGTGCCGGCCCTGGCGGCTACCAAGTTCGACGTGTACACCCAAGGCGCCGCAGCCGGCCAACGTTTTGACGTCTACACGCAAGGCGCGAAGGCAGGCAGCAAGTTCGATCCGTACACCGAAGGCGCCAAGGTGGGTGACAAGTTTGATGTCTACAGCCAAGGCGCGCTGGCCCGTGCCGGCAAGTTCGACACCTATACCGAAGGTGCCAAGGCAGGCAGCAAGTTCGATCCGTACACCGAAGGCGCACTGGCCCGCGCCGGCAAGTTCGACACCTACTCGGAAGGTGCCAAGGCAGGCAGCAAGTTTGACCCGTACACCGAAGGCGCACTGGCCCGTGCCGGCAAGTTCGACACCTACACCGAAGGCGCCAAGGTTGGCGACAAGTTCAACACGTTCACCGATGGCGCCAACGCCTAAGGTTGCAGCCGCCGCGAGGGCGGCCTGCCACACCTGAATCACAGAACGCCCGCACGATGCGGGCGTTTTTGTTTTGTTGCGAACCGATATCGTGTCCGCGCGTCTCACTAGCATTTCACGCCTGAAACCCTCTCGATGATCCGTGCCCGCCGCCCCGTTCGCACAGTCCGCTCTACCGTCTGCATCGCTCTGGGCGTGGCGGCCACGATGCTGGCTGGCTGTACCACCTTCGTGACGCCTGGCCCGTTCCAGATCACCGTGCGCGATACGGATGACACGGTGCTCGAGCAATTCGAGTTCCAGGCCGGTTCGTCGGACTCGCTGGATATCGCCATCGTCGGCATGTGCCGCGTCTATCCGGAAGCCATCATCACTGCCGAGCAACTGAAGACGCACGAGCGTGTGAAGGAGAAGTGCAGGCGTTCGTTCGCATCGATGCTCACGTCGTCCTGAAGCGGCCCTGAACCGGCATTGGGCGTTCAAGCCTGAGCAGCTACCATGTCGCCTTGCCAGAACGCACGCACGAGGCCCATGTGAACCCCCAGGACGAGTCCTTTCCGATCCCCCGCTTCGCCTCATCACGGCCGCGCCTGCTGGGCGCATTCGCACTGGGCATCGTTGTTGCTGTGCTGATACCCACACATGGCTGGCTCACGCGCGCGCTGCTCGGCTGGGACGTTGCCGTGTGGACGTATTTGTTGCTGGTCTCGGTGATGATGCTCAAGGCCGATCCGCGGCGCATCCGCGCTGTGGCCCGTCGTGAGGATGAGCGCGCCTCGGCGGTGCTGGCGGTGGTCTGCCTGGGCGTGGTCGCCAGCATGGTGGCGATTGCCTTTGAGCTGGTGACGGCCAAGTCAGCGGGGCACGCACAGGCGTGGCACTACGCGTTGACCGGCGTGACGGTGGTGGGTGCCTGGCTGATGGTGCCGATGATGTTCACCGTGCATTACGCGCATTTGTACTACCACAAGCCGAACGCGCCGACGCTGGTGTTTCCCGACCGGGAGATCGAGCCCGATTACTGGGATTTTCTCTACTTCTCCTTTACGATCGCGGTCGCCAGCCAGACGGCCGACGTCGCTATCCGCTCGCGCACCATGCGGCGGGCGGTGCTGGGGCAGTCGCTGCTGTCGTTCTTTTTTAATACGAGCATCCTCGCGCTCTCCATCAACATTGCTGCCGGTCTGTTTTCATGACGAAGCTTCCTCCGCCCATGCATTCCCGCACCATCGATATCGTCAGCTATGTGCTGGTGGCCGCCATGATCGCGGCCGTGCTGTGGCTGCATCTGCTGCCGGCGGCCATTGCCGGCTTTCTTGTCTATGCGCTCGCGCGCAAGCTGGAGGTGCGCCTGCGTGAGCGGCGCACGCTGTCCAAGAGCGCCAAGGCGATTGCGGTGGGCGGCGTGTTCCTGATCGCCGCACTGATTCTTGCCGGGCTTGGCATCGGGATCGGCCGCCTGGTCGAACACGGCCACGGGCTTGAGGGCATGCTCACGCGCATTGCCGATGTGCTCGACAACCTGCGTGAATCGCTGCCGGCTGCAGTGGTCGACTATGTACCGCAGTCCGTGTCAGAGCTGCGTGTGCAGCTCGTGCAGATGCTCAAGGAGCATGGGCACCAAGTGTCGACCATCGGTATCGACGGGTTGCGCGCCAGCGCATTGATGCTGGTGGGGCTGATCCTGGGGGCGATGGTGGCGTGGTCTGATACGCCGGATCCAGCGCGTCATAAGCCGCTGGCTGCGGCACTGCTGAACCGGTTGGGGCGGCTGACGGCCGCGTTCGAGGCGGTGGTGTTTGCGCAAGTGAAGATCTCCGCGCTCAACACTGCGCTGGCGGCCATCTATCTGCTGGGGGCGCTGCCGTTGTTCGGGCAGCACGTGCCGTATTCCAAGTCGCTGATCCTGCTGACCTTCGTGGCCGGGCTGATTCCGGTGGCAGGCAACCTGATCTCCAACACGGCCATCGTGCTGATGAGCGTGACGGCATCGCTGGAGCTGGCGGTGGCGTCGCTCGTCTTCCTGGTGGTGGTGCACAAGCTGGAGTACTTCGTGAATGCGCGCATCATCGGCAGCCGCATCGATGCGCGTGCGTGGGAGTTGATTCTCGCGCTGATCGTGATGGAAGCCCTGTTCGGGGTGGGCGGCGTGATTGCCGCGCCGGTGCTGTATGCCTACATGAAACGCGAACTGACGGACGCCGGGCTGATCGGCTGAAGCGTCGGTTCCGGGGTGATCCGCCAGCGCCCCCGCGCTGACGGCATCGGCAGAAAAGAGCGCGCCCTACGGGACGAGGGGCGCGCAATAACTCGCTGACCGAGAGACGTCAGCGAGCCGAGGGTCGGTACACGGGGAGGCGGTGGCGGGCGACGGATGCATGGCGTTGCCGGTCACGTCCACGGCTTCGGAGGTTACGAAGCAGCAGATGACACGGTCGTCGAGCAAGGCCTGATAGAAGAGGTCTCCCATCGCGCGGTAGTGCGTTCCCGTTATCAGGATCTTCATGGCTCCCCTCCCATGACTGGCCGGTGTGCGGCGGCCAAGTCTCTGGGGCGCCGGTCACCGATTCGGTGTGCAGATCGTGCACATGTGCTGGCTGGTGGGGCCGCGCATGCGCCGGGTCCGTCTGGCTGTCGGTGCTGGCGCTGTTTGCGTTGCTGGCGTCGTACCGCAGTCCATGCTGGCGAGTATAGAAAGCGCCTCCTGGCGAGCCATGCTACGAACGGACGAGCCTCGTGCACGAAAATGGCTAACAGGTTAGCTGTCTGCCAAGGCAAGTGCGGTGCGGGTTTGCGGGGGGTTGAGGGAGGGATTCTGGTGAAACGGCGCGGTATATGGTGACGCTTCTGCCTGGACAATAATTTGTCTGGTTTGCGCTAATCATTGTCGAATTTACGGCAACAAGCCTGCACCGTTTGAGCGCATGATTGAGCGTTCCTCGCTTGAATTCCTTTCTCCACAAAAACCATCATGCAAACCACCGCAAATGGCCCAGCCGCGGATTTGGCCAACCCCGCAGCAACCCCAGCCCCAGCCGCGCAGGCAGACAAGACCGGCTTTGGCGTGATCGGCGCCATCAGCTTCGCGCACTTCCTCAACGACATGATGCAGTCGTTGATCCTGGCGATCTATCCGCTGCTCAAGGGCAACTTCCATCTCGATTTCTCGCAGATCGGGCTGATCACGCTCGTGTATCAGATTACGGCGTCGCTGCTGCAGCCGATGGTCGGCCTCTATACCGACAAGCATCCGAAGCCGTATTCGTTGTCGGTGGGCATGGGCTTTACGCTGGTGGGGCTGCTGCTGATGTCGGTGGCGCCCAACTTTGGCACGTTGCTGCTGGCGGCAGCGCTGGTGGGGACGGGCTCGTCGATCTTCCATCCGGAATCGTCACGCGTGGCGCGCATGGCTTCGGGCGGCCGGCACGGTCTGGCGCAATCGCTGTTCCAGGTGGGCGGCAACGCGGGCAGCGCAATGGGCCCGTTGTTGGCGGCGCTCATCATCATGCCGTATGGCCAGCACAGTCTGGCGTGGTTCTCGATTGCTGCGCTCATCGCCATCTTCGTGCTGTATCACGTGGGCGGCTGGTACAAGCGTGAACGTGCTGCAGGGCATGGTCGCAAGGCGGGTGGCCGCGCGCATGCGGCGGTCAAGCTGTCGGGCCGTCAGGTGGCGTTTGCGATGACGCTGCTGGTCGTGCTGTTGTTCTCCAAGTACTTCTACCTGGCAAGCCTGAACAGCTACTACACGTTCTACCTGATCACCAAGTTCCACCTGTCGGCGCAGACCTCGCAACTGTTCCTGTTCCTCTTCCTGTTCTCGGTGGCGGTGGGCACGATCGTGGGCGGCCCGATTGGCGACCGCGTGGGCCGCAAGGTCGTGATCTGGGTGTCGATCCTGGGTGTGGCGCCGTTCACGCTGATGCTGCCGTACGCCAACCTGTTCTGGACGGCGGTGCTGACGGTCATCATCGGGCTGGTGCTGGCCTCGGCGTTCTCGGCCATCCTCGTGTATGCGCAGGAGCTGATTCCCGGCAAGGTGGGGATGGTGTCGGGCATGTTCTTCGGGTTTGCGTTCGGGCTGGGCGGGATCGGCGCTGCCGTGCTCGGCAAGCTGGCAGACGCCACCGACATCTACAACGTCTACCACCTCTGCTCGTTCCTGCCGCTCATCGGCCTGCTGACGGTGTTCCTGCCGGACATCGAGCGCAAGCGGCGTTTGCAGACGGCATGATGGGCTAGTGATGGTGTTGCCGGGCATTGGCCAGCAACGCCATCACTTCACTGTCTTCGGTCTGATCGAAATTGTCGTAGTACTGCCCGACGGCCTGGAAGCTGAAGTCAGGGGGAGCGATGAGGCACACGCCGTCATCCACCTCGGTGCGCAACGCCTGCCAAGTGGTCTTGGGCGCGGTGGGAACCGCCAGCACAAGGCGCCCGGGTTTGGCACGGCGCACCGCAGCCAGTGCTGCACGCACGGTTGCCCCGGTTGCAATGCCGTCGTCTGTCACGATGACGGTCACGCCCGCCAGCGGCAAAGGCACGACGCCGTAGCGTGTGCGGCGGCGTTCCAGTTCTGTCAGCTCTTGCGCCGTCACCTTGTCCAGATACGCCTGCGAAGGTGCGATGGCATCGAGCAGTTCAGTGTTCCACTCGATATGCGGCGGTAGACCCGCACCGCAATCGGCCAGCGCGCCGAGTGCCAGCTCGGGCTGCCACGGTGCACCGAGCTTGCGCACCAGCAGCACGCCGAGCGTTGCGTTCAACGCGCGCGCAATCGCATAGCCGACCGGCACACCGCCGCGCGGCAGTGCCAGCACGATGCGCGGTGCGGGCAGATCAAGCGTTGCGAGCGCAGCGGCGAGTTGCCGGCCGGCATCTGCGCGATCACGGAATCGATCACAAAAAGGCGCGCGCATGATGGCACGGCGCTAAGCGAAGGCGCGTGCTGAGCCGCTGCGGCCCCACTTGCGCACACGCAGCGCTGCAAAGATCAGCGTGATACCCCACACGATGGCCCATGCGCCAATCCACCACAGTACGGCCAGCACACCTGCTTCGGGGCGCCACAGCAGGACGCCCGCCAACAGCACGCTGGCGATGCCGCCAAGGATCAACCACCATTCGCCGTGCAGTTCTTCACGCAGGCGCATGGCCACCACGATTTGCAGCACGCCCTGGGCGAGCAACCACGCGGCGATGTACAGCAGCAGCCCCAGCGCGGTGACGGCCGGATTGAATAGCGTTAGCACACCCACCGCCACGCCCAACGACCCCTGCAGCAAGGTGGGCCAGCGATCATGGCTGCGGTGCTGGCCGCCGAAGGCTGTTGCCAGCAGCAGGCAACCCTCCACCAGCGCATAGACACCAAACACCAGAACCAGCGCAGCCAGCGTTGCCGCCGGCACCACAAACGCGCCAACCCCGATGGCCAACGCACATAGCCCGCGCAGCGCGAGCACCCACCACAACTTAGAAAGCATATGCAGCATGAACAACACTCCTTGGTCGAAAACGAAAAGCGACCGCGCGCCGGGCGCGGCGAGCGATCGCTGATGGTTCCAAGGTAGTGCAGAGTGTTGCGAGCCTCAATGCAGGCGCGGTGATTTTGTGCGCCTACGGGGTCACATTTGGCGAATTCCCTCGCGCAATGTGCACGCGGCGCAATACCGCGCTACATCTTGATGCTCACGCGTGCCCACGCGGTGCGCCCCGGCTCGGGGATGGGCGTGCGTGCCGGAAAGCCGAAGCCCGCATCGCCGGCCAGGTTCAGGTGCTCGGTGTAAGCCTTGTTCAGCACGTTGTCGACGCCCACCGCCACGCGCACGGTCTTGCTGACGGCATAGCCTGCATGCAGCGACAACACACCAAAGCCAGCACTCGGCCCGAAGTCCTGGCCGACCACGTTGCCTTGGTTCAACGCGTAGCGGTGCTGCGCCGCCGCCACGCGCCACAAGCCACCGGCCGACCACGGTCCGCGCTCATATTCGACGCCCAGGCGCAGATCGAGCGGCGGCATTTGCGGCAGCGGTTGTCCGGTGCTGCTGTTGCGTCCCCACGCATACGCGAGCGCACCATCCACGCGCCATGCATTGCTCACGCGCCATGTTCCGCCGATCTCGCCGCCGGCAATGCGAGCATCTACGTTGGTGGCTTGTGACATCGGCCCCATCATGCCGGGGCGGTAGTTGAAGAGGATGAAGTCGTTGACCACACCTGCATACGCCGACACCCACGCATCAAAGCGCGCGCTCTTGTACTGCGCCCCGATATCGAGCTGCGTGGTCTTCTCTGGCCGAATAGCGGAGAACGCGTTGACGGAGCCCGTGGGCCCCATGCTCGGCGAGATCAGCTCCCAGTAATCCGGAAAGCGCTCCGCATGACCAACGCCTGCGTACAGCGTGGCGGGCACGCCAGACACATCGTGCTCGTAGCGAACAAAGCCACTGGGCAGTGTGCGTGAGCGGTCTTGGCCCGCGGTCGGGTTGGGGCGGCTGCCCATCATGCTGTTGATCGATGCGCGATCATCGCGCGCGCTGGCCTGGTCGATGCGCGCGCCGGCAATCACGCGCTGGTGCTCGGCTGCAAACCAGGTCAGCTCACCAAAGGCGCCGGTGTTGAAGAAGCTGGCGCTGGGCACCCACGATTGGCTGCTGTACGACACCATCTCTGTGCCGCTGCGTGAGCGCAGACGGCTCGTCTGCATGTCCAGGCCGGTGACGAGCTGCAGCGCATCGGCCCAACGCAGCGTGGCGGCCACGCGCCCACCGACCGTGCGCCGGCCCACGTCGGCAGCCATGCCCATCGGCATGCTGCTCATCGGGTCGGGTTTGCGCAGCGTGAAGTTGTCCATCACGTGGTCGGCATCGTTGTAGTAGACCTGCGCCTCGATGCGCTGCAGGACTTCACCGATGTGCGATTTGTCAAAGCGCAGGCCCACGCTCTCGCGGCGGAAGTGTGCGCCGTCCATGCCGCGTCCGGCATAGCGCGCGTAGCCATCGCCGGTGCCGGCGGTCAGCTCCAGGCGCGTGTGGTCGTCGGGCGTGAGGCCGAGCGCGGCGTCGACGTTCCACTTGTCCCATTGCGAGGGGATGGTGTTGCCGTTGCCGTCTTTGTAGTCCTGCTGGTGCGCGTGGTTGGCGGTGATGCGCGCGTAGGCGTCGGGTGTGCCGGCCGTGAAATCGGCGTTTTGGTCATTGCGGCCGAAGGACCCGCCGACCACGCTGCCGTCAAAGCGCGTGCCGGGCTCGGTAAAGCGTTTGGTATTGCGCTCGAACAGCACGGTGCCCGCCGAGCCGACCGGCCCGTAGATCACCGATTCCGGCCCTTTGATGACGGTCAGCTTGTCGTAGCTCTCGGGTGAGATATACGACGTGGGCGCATCCATGCGGTTGGGGCACGCGCCCAGCATTGATGTGCCGTTGGTGAGGATGTTCAGCCGCGAGCCAAACATGCCGCGCAGCACCGGGTCGCCATTGGTGCCGCCGCTGCGGATGGAGGTAAAGCCGGGGATGGTCTTGAGGTAGTCCGCACCGTCGCTGGCGGGCAGCGGCTGGCGTGGCGATTTCGGGTCGGTGACGATGGTCAGCGGCGACGATGGCGGCGGTGCAATCACCATCGTGGTCGCCAGGTCGATTTCAGGTGGCGTGGGCTCCGCCGCGTGGGCGACGGACATGGACGACAGCGCGGCAACCGCCAGGGCAACAGCGTGCCGCCCGGAGTGTGGGTGATCCAGCTTCATGAGAAAGACAAAGACGAAATGGGTGAAGCCCGCCGCCGCAACTACGCGGCGCGGGCGAAGGTGTCTTGAGATGGGGTGGATCAACCCAGCGGTGGGCCGCGGGCGCGCCGTTGCGGCGCAGGTGTGGCAAGGCGAGGTGTGAGGATGTCCGTTGCGCTGACACTGCCCAGCAAGGCCGGCGCGTTGGGTGTATCGATATCGAGCGTGGGCGCGATGTCTGCCATGACGACGCACGCGCCACAGCACGCCGGCGCCGACATGGATTGCTCGACACGCTTGCGCTCGCCCGGATCGGACAGCGGGATGATCATCACGCCCGTGCCGTGCGCGGAGCACAGCACCACGGGCAATTGCTCGGCATGCGCGCGTGCGGCATGCGCCAGCGGCATCCATGCGGTGGCCAGCAGGTAAGCCCACAGCAGTACCCACGCAACCGCGCGCCCGCCGGCAAGATGCAGGCGGGGCAAAGGTTTCCAGACGAGGTGGCGGGCGGGCATCGCGCGAGGATACTGCCGGCTCAGCAATCGGTAACTTTGCTGCGACCCCGTGCCGCAGGTACTACGCCAGCCGTGCGAACCCCAGTGCCAGGCCTAGCCCGATCAGGATCACGCCGATTACGCGATCGACCATCTGCTGCCGTGCCAGCAGCGAGCGCCGCAACGCACCCGACGCAAACACTGTTGCCACCAATGCAAACCACGCCGCGTGCGCAACCGACATGAAGAGCCCGTAGCCGAACTGTGCCGCCAGCGGTGTGCCTGGGTGAACAACCTGCGTGTACGTACTGACGACGAACAATGTCGTCTTCGGGTTGAGCGCATTCGTGAGAAAACCCATGCGCAGCGCCGCGCCGGCCGACAGCGTGTGGTTGCCCGTGCCGTCATCCGCTGTCTTGCCCACGGACATCGGTTTGGCCGACAACGTCTTCCAACCGATCCACACCAGATACGCCGCGCCAATCAGTTTGATGCCATGCAAGAGCGCTGGTGCATGCGCAATCAGCAGACCCACGCCAAACATCGTGTAGAACACGTGCACCTGCACGCCCAACGCAATGCCCAGTGCGCAAAGCACGCCAGCACGCCGGCCGTACAGCACGCTGTTGCGCGTGACCATGGCGAAATCCGCCCCGGGGCTGATGACGGCCAAGATGGTGATGACGGCAACGGCAAAGAGTTCGGCCATGTCAGGCGCTCGAAGGAAAGTGGGGATGCGCCGATTCTGGGCGAATGGGACATCCCTGAAAATCGATTTATGATGCCGTTTTTCAGTGAGAAAAACTGACAGATGGCACTTCCGCCGCTCAATACCTTGCGTGTGTTCGAAGCCGCAGCGCGACACGGCAGCTTCGTGCGCGCCGCGCAGGAATTGCACGTGACACATGGCGCCATTAGCCGCCAGATACGGCAGTTGGAGGAATCGCTGGGGGTTGACTTGTTCGAGCGGCGCAACCGGGCCGTCTTCCTGACGCCTGCGGGAGAACAACTGCGCTTGGCGGCAGTCGATGCGTTCTCCATCCTCACAGAAAGCCTTGACCGGATTGCACGCCGTGCAACGTCTTCCGCGCTGGTGGTTTCGTGCGAACCGACGCTGGCGATGCGGTGGTTGATTCCGCGCCTGTCACGCTTTCAGGCGCGGCATCCATCCATCCAGGTGCACTTGTTCGCGGCAGGTGGCCCGATCGATTTCGCGCGCACGGGTGTCGACGTTGCCCTGCGCCGCAATGACTTTGCATGGCCAGCACACGTGCACGCCGAGCCCATCTGCGAGGAGTGGATTGGCCCCGTGCATGCGCCGCATGCCGATGCCGCCGCACGCAAACGGCTGTTGCACACCGCCACGCGCCCCGACGCCTGGCAGACGTGGTGGCGCATCAGCGGCATGCCGCGCCCGCGTGGGCGGTTGCCCGAGGCGCGCTATGAACACTTCTATTTGAGCTTGCAGGCCGCGTTGGCCGGGCAAGGCACCGCTATCGCATCAAAGCTGATGGCGGGTGACGACCTGAAAGATGGGCGACTGGTGGCGCCGGACGGCTTCCGGCGTGATGGGTCTGCGTACTGCCTGCTGTCGAGCGTGCCGATTACGCCCGACAGCCCGGCTGCTGCATGGCTCGCTTGGCTGCGTGAAGAGACTGCCGCCTCGTTGTCAGACTGACGCTGCCGTTATGCCGCCGCGTGCCGGCCCGTGCCGAGGATGCCGCGGATAGTGGCGAGATACGCTTCGCCAACGGCACGGTTGAGTGGCCGTGCGCGCGAGACTCGTTGATATGGCGGACGCGTCACACCTAGCGTGCGGCACACCTCTGACACATACGGGCGACCGTGTCCTTCCATGCGCATGACGACTTCGCACAGGGCTTGATCGCCCAGGCGATTGCGCAGCCACGCCACGGTTTGGCGGTCGTACTCGTTTTCGATGCGGATCAGGTCGTCCATGGTGGATAGCTGTATGAATGTACAGGTACTGTAAATATATACAGTTATTTGCAGAATTCAAGGACGGTGTTGTATCGGGTGACTCAATTCATGAGATGGGCGACTTAATGCCCGGCGCTGGTGGACACATCAGACGGCGCCGTAAAAATCCGCGCATGCAACCCGTGAGCTTTATTCACCGGCGTTTGCGCCTTCCGATATGCCACGCCGCCGATTTGCAAACGACAATAGCGGCAACCGTAGCGAGCCGCCTGCACAAGAGAGGTGGCTTGGCAGCGCCTTGCATCGTTGATCAGGCAATCAGAATCCGCGGCTGCAAGCACGACGCGCCGGGTGTCTGAATGTCGATGCCGGCGCTATTCTTTCTACAGATTGACTTCATGTGCTCGCGCGATGGCGGACGACAATCTTCCTCATGTGCTGGTCGTCGATGACGATCCCGCAATCCGCGAACTGCTTACCGGATACCTTGGCGAAAACGACATTCGGGTCACTGCAGCATCCAGCGGAAAAGAGATGAATGCGGCGCTCGAGATGTTCGCCATTGACCTCGTGATTCTGGATCTGCGCATGCCTGGCGAGGATGGCGTGCAGATTGCGCGCGCACTGCGTGAGCAGTCAAACCTTCCCATCATGATCGTCTCGGGCAAACGCGATGAAGCCGACCGCGTGATGGCCCTCGAACTGGGTGCGGACGACTATCTGACCAAGCCGTTCAGTTCTCGTGAGCTGCTGGCACGTGTGCGTGCGCTGCTCAGACGCGCCAGTGCGATGGCGCCGTCGGTCGGAAGAACCACCGATGCGAGGGCCTATCGGTTTGCAGGGTGGGAGCTCAATATCGGTACCCGAAAGCTGACCGATCCAGCAGGTGCCGCTGTCGAGCTGACCAACGGCGAGTTCTGCCTGCTGAACGCGTTTCTCGCTGCGCCGGGGCATGTGCTGTCCCGAGACCAGCTTCTGGAATCGAGCCGGCTCTACGATGACGTTTATGACCGTTCGATCGACGTTCAGATTTTGCGTTTGCGGCGAAAGATCGAGCCCGACCCCGCGCATCCCTCGTTCATCCGCACGATCCGCGGCGCAGGCTACGTGTTTAGCGTTCCCGTAGACAAGTTGACAGGAGCTGCTATCCGAACGGCGGCCAAGGAGCTGGGTTGACGGTATGGCTACCGCTGCGGTTGTTGAGCCTGTCTAACCGTCACAAGCGCGGCAACCAAAGCGGCAAGCGCATCAGACGTGAAGGGTTTGCCCAACACGCCGTCGGCTCCTAGCATGTCAGCCAATTGCAGATGACCTGCGGCATGGGCTGGAAAGTAACCAGAGATTGCGATGAACGAGGCAAACGGAAACTGTGCACGTAGGCGCCCAATTTGGGCACGCGATGCGGCTTTGCCCGGTAGGTTGCAATCGACGACCACGAGCGACACAGCGCGTCCATCGACCGAATCCTTAACGTTGAGCGCAGTGCGTTCAATGACGTGATGCCCTGCGTCGCGCAAAGACATCGCAATCAGTTCGCGTATCGAAGGATCGTCTTCAACGACCAAGATGTTCAGGCGGTTTGGAAGGGCCACAGGTCAGTCCAGCAAGTTGGGAGCGCGGACGGTATCCGCTGTGGCTTCGATTGCAGCGTTGGCCGATTGCCCAAGCGTTTCGTGCTGGCCCGTGAACATTACATTTGAAATGTCGGCCTGACGTTCAGGTCATCACGCTACCGTCAACATGTCCGATCCAGACGTGCTTGCTCGCGCAGGATTCCGCGCGCAACCGCTGTGGCGCTTCATCATCGCAGGGTGGCTTTTTGTGGCGGTGCTGGCAGGTGCTGCCGGAATGGAGATGTGGCGTTCACGCGCCCGAGCGCTCGACGTGGGGGACCGGGAGCTTGCGCTGCTGGCGACTGCTGCAGCCGAGCATGTTGCGGGCGCGATGCAAGTGGGGCAGCGGATCCTGGTGTTGCTTGAGTCGACGCATGTGCTGACCGCCCAGGACGCGAACCGCGCCGCGATGGTTTTACTACAGCGGCAGATGGCTGACGCGCCGCAACTCGAGACACTCCTTCTTTACGATGCATCGGGCCACCTAGTGGCAAGTTCCTGGGAAAAGGGCGCCGCTTCCGGTCACGATGACGCATCCATTTCGGAACTTCCCAGCAACGTAACCCACGGAGCAAACGCGTCGTTTGTCATCCTTCTGCATGGCCGGCCAGCATTGGCAATGGGTCGTGTGCTGCATGCGGAAGACGGACAGGTGCTGGGCACGGGCGTTGCCGTTCTGGATACGTTGGAATTCGACCGCGCTTTCCATGCGATGGCCGGAGCCACTGGGGCAACCCTGGCCATTCTCGACGCTGGCGGCGCGACGATTGCTGCCGAGGATGGTGGGCATGCGGCTCCGGCTTCCAAAAAAATGCGGTCGGCCTTGCATGCTGTCGAACGGAGTCCCCTGCAAGTACGCGTCACGCGGAGCGAGGAAGCAATGCTGGCTGCGCGGCGCCGGACAGCTACCGACGTATTGCTACGAACGGCGTTGCTTTCCGTGTTGGCTGTGTTGCTCATGACCGGTGCGGTGGCGTGGTTGCGGCGGCTGGAGGCAGTCAATCGTTCCATGCGAGCCAGCGAGCTACGCTGGCGGACGGTTTTTGAGAACGCGCCCGTCGGCATTCTTGTCCTGCACGCCCACGGCCGCTATTTGATGGCCAACCCGGCCTTCCAGAACATGGTCGGATACAGCAACCAGGAGTTGGCGGAACGGCGTGCCTTTGACATTACGCATCCGGACGATAGGTTGCTCACCCAGGAGCACATTGATCTGCTCGTGCGCGGTGACCGTGACAAGGTGCGCTTCCAGAAGCGCTATGTGGATCGCAGCGGCAAGGTCGTCTGGACAGACATGAGCGTCGCCCGTGTGTTCGCGCGGCATCAGCCTTCAGAAGCGGGGTCTGAGGATCTGATCATTGCAACGGTTGAGGACATCACGCAGCGTCTTGCAGACGAACAGGACAGGCGGCGCCTGGAGAGCCAACTGCGGCAATCGCAGAAGTTGGAAGCGCTTGGCACATTTGCCGGTGGGGTGGCGCACGATTTCAACAATATTCTGGGGGCGATTCTTGGGTTTGGAGAGCGTTCCCTCGTCGCTGTGGAGCAAAACCGGCCTGCGCGCCAGTACATCGAGCAAGTCATGAGAGCGGGGGAGCGGGCCCGGCTGCTTGTGGAGCGCATCCTGACGTTCAGCCGGAGCGGGCTGACGGCACAACTGCCCGTTGATGTGCGCGCAGTGGTGGAGGAAACCGCTGAGTTGCTGAAAGCCACGCTGCCCACCAACGTCACACTGAACCTGCGGATCACGCAACAAGAGGCCTATGTACTTGGCGATGCAACCCATCTGCACCAGGTCGTCATGAACTTATGCAGCAACGCCGTGCATGCGATGCCGCAAGGCGGGACGTTGGGCTTGGAAGTCGAGCGTATTGCGCTGACCGAGTTGCGAGCCTTCTCACACGGTGCACTCGATGCCGGAAACTATGTCCGCCTGGGGGTGGCGGATGACGGCGTCGGCATTGCGCCCGACGTTCTCGAGCGGATGTTCAATCCTTTCTTCACAACACGGCGCGCCGGAGAGGGCACAGGGTTGGGGCTATCGCTGGTGGACGGCATCGTGCGGGAGCACGGTGGCGCTGTGCACGTGGCGTCCAAACTGGGACATGGAAGCCGGTTCGACATCTATCTGCCTGTCACCGACGCACGCCCAGTGCCATCTCAAGAGAGCGTTGCCAGCCTTCCGCATGGCAGCGGGCAAGTCATCCTGTTGGTCGACGACGAAGAGGCGCTCTTGCGGCTAGGTGAAGAGGTACTGGCAGAACTCGGCTACGAACCGGTCGGCTTTTCCTCAAGCGAGGCAGCGTGGGAGGCGCTTCAGGCCGCTCCGGAGCGCTTTGACGCCGTCATTAGCGACCACACCATGCCCGGCCTGACCGGGGTGGAGCTGGCCGCTCGCATTGCGGGCGCCCATCCTCGGTTGCCGGTCATTTTGTGTAGCGGGTTCAGCACGCCGGCACTCGAACGTGAGGCCGCAGCGATCGGCGTGAAGGCCGTGCTCCGAAAACCAGTCAGAACAGCGGACCTGGCCACCGCGCTGGCGCAAGCATTGCCATGACAAGGACACGCTCCGAAGCGTAGTCGGGGCCTAGCCTCTTCGCCAAGCCGGCGCTCACGTTACGGGTGTAACACAACGCGCCGTTATCGCAACGCCCGGGAAACAGCTGGCGCCGAGACTTCACCGTGACGCAAACAATCAATGGGGCGTATACGTGGAAGCAACAGCGCTGGTGTTGTCGCGAATACAGTTCGCGGCAACGGTCTCGTTTCACATCATCTTTCCGTCATTCACGATTGGTTTGGCAGCTTGGCTCGCCGTGCTCGAAGCCATGTCGCTGTCCACCGGAAACAGGGTGTATCGCCAGGTCTTCGATTTCTGGCTGAAGATCTTCGGTGTGGCGTTTGGCATGGGTGTCGTGTCGGGCATCGTCATGGCGTTTCAGTTCGGCACCAACTGGAGCGAGCTTTCGCGCGCCAGCGGGCCGATCCAGGGGCCGCTGCTCACCTACGAGTCATTCACGGCCTTTGCGCTGGAGGCCACGTTCTTCGGCGTGATGCTGTTTGGCCGCAGCCGTGTGCGCCCTTGGTTCTACCTGATGTCGTGCATTCTCGTTGCGGCAGGAACCACCATGTCGGCGTTCTGGATACTGGTCAATAACTCCTGGATGCAGCATCCAGTGGGGTTTGTCGTCCAGGATGGCGTGTATGTGCCGACGGATTGGCCTGCCATCATCTTCAACCACGTCGTATGGGTACGTTTTCCACACATGCTGCTCGGTGCGTATCTGACCACGGCATTCTGTGTGGCGGCAGTCGGAGCGGGGTATCTCCTCAAGCGTCGCTATCGCGTCGAAGCGATGGTCATGGTGCGCATGTCGCTCGGGCTTGCGGCGGTGCTGGTACCCCTACAGATTCTGTTCGGCCATTTGACTGGGGACTATGTCCACGATGACCAACCGGCCAAGTTTGCCGCCATCGAAGGGCGTTGGACAGACGAACAGCCTGCCGCCGAAGTCATTTTTGCTGTTCCCGATGTCGCCGCACAGCGCAACCGGCTCGAATGGAAGATCCCTGTGCTCGGCAGCGTGGTCGCGTCGGGCACGCTCGACTCGCGCGAAGTGGGTCTTGCAGATTTTGCTACCGCCGACAGACCTCCCATCCTGATTCCCTTCTTTGCGTTTCGCATCATGGCTGGCTGCGGGTTTGTGATGCTCGCGCTGTCGTGGCTGGCTACGGCGTATTCGCGACGCGGCAGCCTCGAAAGGCAGCGTTGGCTGCTATGGCCGGTGGCCTTGAGTTTTCCGCTCGGTTTCATCGCCGTCCTGGCGGGGTGGTTTGTGGCCGAAGTCGGGAGACAGCCCTGGACGGTTTGGGGTGTGCTGCGAACCGCTGATGCCCTCACACCGGGCTTGTCCACGCACTTCGCGGCTGCTTCGCTCGCCATGTATGTGCTCGTCTACACGTTCATCTTCTTGTTTGGCGTCTATTACATCGTGCGCATCGTGCGGCACGGGGTGTTCAGCGGTGCCGTCCTGACCGTGTGGAACGGCCATGTCATTCCGTTGACGTACCTCGGCCCGCAGCCACAACCACAGCCACAACCGGTGAAGGCCGTGCGCCGTCAACCGAATGCGTAACAGGAGCGAATAGCATGTTGAACTGGTTCTGGTTTGCCGAGTTGGCGTTCGCCCTCGTGGCCTACGTGGTGCTCGGAGGGTTTGATATCGGCGTGGGAATGCTGACCGCGTTCGCGGGTAGCAAACGCGACGAAATGGTGGCCTCCATCTCCCCCGTCTGGGACGGTAACGGTACGTGGCTTGTCATCGCAGGCACGATCCTCTTCGGTGCGTTTCCGCTCGTCTATTCCATCGCACTGCCGGCGCTGTATGTGCCGCTCTCGGCAATGCTTGCTGGGCTGGTCATGCGGGGCGTAGCGCTGGAGTTTCGTCACAAGGCCGTCAGTTCGCGCTGGGTGTGGGATCTGTTGCTGTTCGTCGGTTCGCTGTTGACTGCGTTGACGCAAGGTATCTGCGTGGGGACGTATGCACGCGGACTGCCAGTCGAACACCTGCACTACGCGGGGAACGGGTTTGAGTGGTGCGCTGTGTTCCCCGTCCTGTGCGGTGTCGGTCTGGCACTGGGGTACCTGCTGCTGGGCGCTGGTTGGCTGGTCCTGAAGGGGCGGGGCGATCTGCATTACATCGGGCAGCGTTCGATGCGTGATCTCACGCCGCTGGCACTGCTCGTCGCTGCATTGATTCTTGCTTTGACGCTGTTGACAGAGCCCACAGTGCAGACCCGCTGGATTGCCCATCCGGTGCTGTTCGTTCTGCCCGTGATTGGCTTGTTGGCCCTGGCACGTGCGCCCTACGCAGCCAAGCATGGTGGTCGTGCCGCCTACATCTGGGTGGGCCTGGGTTGCATCTCGATGGTGCTCATGCTGGCCGCGTCGTATCTCCCTTACATCGTGCCCTTTGACGTCACGTTGAGTGCCGCTGCAGCGCCGGCGGCAAGCCAGTCGTTCATGTTCTGGGGCGCCGGGCTCTTCGTGTTGCCTGTCATCGTGCTCTACACCTATGTCGCGTATGCGGTGTTTCGCGGCAAGGTCTCACAAGACCATTTCTACCACTAGCCCTTGTTTCTACAGAGAACCCCATAGGAGTTCCAATGAAAGTCGCCCTGTTTGTTCCGTGTTTCATCGATGCCTTCTTTCCGGATGTCGGCATCGCCACGCTCGAGCTGCTCGAACGCGTCGGCTGTGAGGTGGACTATCCACTCGATCAGACCTGCTGTGGCCAGCCCATGGGTAACAGCGGTTGCGAAAAGGACGCCGCCGCGACCGAGAACCTGTTCGTTCGCAACTTTGCCGGTTACGACTACATCGTCGCCCCCAGCGGCAGTTGCGTGCACCACGTACGCGACCACCTCACCGCCGCAGATCAGACCAGTGAAGCGCGGGCCGTACGCGCCAATACCTATGAGCTCGTGGAGTTTCTGCACGATGTGCTGGAGGTTCGTGATTTTCCATGGGCGGAGTTCCCGCACAAGGTCGGTCTGCATAACAGTTGCGGCACGCTGCGCGCGCTGCGCACCGCCAAGATGTCGGAGATCGACGAGCCGTTCTTCTCAAAACCGATGACCCTGTTGAAGGGGGTCAAGGGGATCGAGTTCATCCAGCCCGATCGTCCAGATGAGTGCTGCGGCTTTGGCGGTACGTTCTGCGTTTCTGAAGAGCCGGTGTCGGCGCGCATGGGTGCCGACAAGGTGCGTGATCACAAGCGCAACGGCGCGGAGTACATCGTCTCAGCCGATTCATCCTGCCTCATGCACCAGAAGGGCTGTTCGGACCGGCTCGGTCTGGGCCTGAAGTTCATCCATATCGCACAAATCCTGAATGGAGCACGAGCATGAAGCGCGTCGACCATGTCGGTGCTTCCGAGAAGTTCATTGCCGACGAGAAACATATCCAGTTCCACGACAAACGCCTGTGGGGGCTGCGCACCGCCCGGGATAGCGAAGTGCACGGCATACGTGAATGGGAGGAACTAAGGTCTCTTGCCTCGGGCATCAAAGAACACACGCTCACGCATCTCCCGGAGTACCTGGAACAGTTTGAACGCAATGCCACGGCCAATGGGGTCGTCGTTCATTGGGCAAAAGATGCTGAGGAGCACAACCGCATCGTCTACGAGATCCTCAGCGGGCGGAAAGCGAAGGTCTTGGTGAAGAGCAAGTCGATGCTTACGGAAGAGTGCGAGATGCGGCCGTATCTGGAGGCACGCGGCATCACCGTGGTGGAGACCGATCTGGGTGAACAGATTCAACAACTCGACGACGAGTTGCCTTCCCATATTGTCGTGCCGGCTGTGCATAAGCTTGCCACTGACGTTGCCAAGATCTTTGCCGAAAAAATCGGCACTGACCCGAACGAGAGCAGTATTCCGAAGCTGGCCGAGGCACAGCGCAATGCAACGCGACCGCTGATCCTCAATGCCGATGCCGGCATGACGGGCTGCAACTTTGCGGTGGCCGAAACGGGCGGTATCACGGTCTGCACGAATGAGGGCAACGCGGACTTGAGCGCGAACGTTCCGTCGCTGCATATCGCGTCAATCGGTATCGAAAAGCTCATTCCGCGCCTGGAGCACCTGGGCGTGTTTATCCGCATGCTGTCGCGCAATGCCATCGGATCGCCGATCACGCAGTACACATCGCATTTCCGTGGCCCGCGCAAGGGCGGCGAGATGCATTTTGTGCTGGTAGACAACGGCCGGTCCGAGCGCCTTGGCATGGACGACTTCTGGTACTCCCTGAAGTGCATCCGTTGTGGCGCTTGCATGAACACATGTCCGGTGTACCGGCGCAGCAGTGGGCTGAGTTACGGCGGTGTCTACTCTGGCCCGATCGGCGCCATCATCAATCCGACCTTCAATCTCAAGAAGTACAGCGCGCTGCCATTCGCCTCGACCATGAACGGTAGCTGCACGAGCGTATGTCCCGTCAAGATCAACATTCATGAGCAGATCTATAAGTGGCGTCAGATCGTGGCGGAACAGCACGAACTCCCGTTCGTTAAGAAGGAGGCCATGAAGGTGGCCGGCAAGGTGCTGTCTCGGCCGGCGCTGTACCGGGCCGCTGTCAAGACAGCGGGGACGGCGGTGTCAGTGCTGCCGCGGGCGGTGCTCTACAACCCGCTCAACGTTTGGGGCAAACATCGGGAGGTGCCGGACGCCCCGAAGCAAACGTTCCGTGACTGGTATCTGAAGAGGAAAGTGAAATGAACAGCCGAGATTTGATTTTGTCGCGCCTGCGCGAAGTGCGTCCGGAGCGTCGTGCGCTGCCTACCGTGCCGATGTTCGATGCTGAACTGCCCCCTGCGGTGCAGACCTTCCGGAAATCGCTGGACCAGCTAGGTGGCCAATGGTGCGAATTGCCCGCGGGAGCGAACCTTGAGCAGTTCATCCGCGCGCGTTTTCCCACTGCAACGGTGTGGTGTTCGGCGACGCCGGAATTCAACGGCACGCGCGATATCGCCTCAGTCAGCGACCCGCGTACGCTCAACGATGTCGATGTCGGGATCGTGCGGCCGGCATTTGCCGTCGCGGAGACGGGATCGATCTGGTTGAGTGAGACCCAGTATCACGTGAACGCGCTGGGGTATCTGTCGCAGCATCTGGTGGCGTTGCTTGATCCGGCGGATATCGTAGGCAATTTGCATCATGCCTATCATCGGCCGGAGTTCTTTGGGGCCAATTATGCTGTGCTGATGAGCGGACCCTCCGCCACCGCAGACATCGAAGGTGTGCTGATCCGAGGCGCGCAGGGCATTCGCTCGCTGACCGTGATCCCGGTCCCGCGCACGGACGCTTCCCGCCAGGAGTGAAGGCATGTCAGTGACAGGGGGGCTGGTCAACCGTGAAGCGCTGATGCGCGTATTGCGGCAGGGCCGACATCATTTGCCTGTGTCGGAAGCGCTACGCAGCGGGCTCATCTGTGCGGCCCCAGCTGTGCTCGCGGCTGTCCTGCACGAACCGCTACTGTGCTGGACGGCAATCGCAACGTTCTGGACGTGCCTGTCCGACGAGCAGAATCAGACCACGCTCGCGCGCGTGCGCAGTGGTCTTGCGTTCGGCATGCTTGGAGCGCTGCTATCAGCATGCGCCATCGCCGCTGCCCGAGTGCCCTGGGCTGCCGTCACGTTGACTGGGGTCGTTGCGTATGTCGGTGCGCTGATTCGGACGCGCGGTGCGGGTTCTGGCTTGTGGGCGCTGCTATTGGTCACCGCCTGCGCGGTATCGGCGTCGTTTCCTGTTCACCCGTGGCCTGCGCCGCTGGAGTACGCGGCCTGTTTCTTTGGCGGAAGCATCTGGGCCGTGGTGTGCATGGTCGGACTGTGGCAGTACAGCGATGCGCATCGTGCCAGGCGCGCGACATTCGCCTATCTATACGCCGTGAGTTCGTTCCTGCGTCGTCTTGGCGACGTGGCGGACCAGTATGCCTCCGGTGAAAGCCTTGGCCGGTCGGGACTGCGTAGCCGGCTGGATGTGATGAAGCAGGTTGTTGACAGTGTCCCGGCATCACATGACACATGCGGCGTATGGCGTGCAAATGGCGAGCGCATCGTTGCCCTCCTTGCCGGCTTGGAGACACTGCTAACCGGGAACACGCTTGGCAAAGCCCGCGCGGCAGGCCCGCTGTTGGCGCCGACATTGCGTCATCTTGCCGAGCTCTTTGACTTGCACGCCGACGCAGTCCGAAGGGGGCTTCCTTCATCGACTTCGATGGGTGGCACGCTGGGTAGCTTGATTGGGCAAGTTCGCCGGGGATTGCGCCGTGCGGCAGCAGAGCCGCTCGCGCAAGACGATTCGGCGTGGGTCCGCGCATGCGAGACGCTGGTGCTGTCCCTTGTCCGCCTCACTAGGAGGCCGGGCGCGACGGCGAGCGTGGCGGTCACAGGGGTGCAACCTGCCAGGGGCGACGCTCCCGTCATCGGAAGAAAGGGCCTCGCAGCGTCTGTCGTGGAGGAGATGCGTGCCGGCGGGAGCATCGCTCGCTACGCTTGTCGCTTGTCTGTTGCTGCCATGGTGGCGGTTGCCACAGTGCATTTCAAAAACATCGAGCAAGGCTACTGGCTTGTGTTGACAGCACTGTTTGTCGTGCAGCCGACGGTGTCGCAGACGGTGAAGGTGTCGGCCCTTCGTGTCACCGGAACTGTTCTTGGTGCGGTGGCGGCCTCGCTGGTTGCGTTGATCTTCCGCAACCCGGTCCTGGAAGCACTCTCCATCATTCCGCTTGCGACGGGCACGTTTGTCGCTCGCGGGCTGAGCTATGTGTCTTACATCCTGTTTCTGACCCCGCACTTCATTCTGGTCGCGCATCTGGGCATGCCCACAGGGTCGCCTTGGACGTTGGCGGCCTTGCGCATTGGAAATAGCTTGGCCGGTGCCATCGTGGCGGTGCTTATCAGCCTCATCGCTTGGCCGGAGTGGGAAGCGCGCAAACTGACGCCGATGACCAGTGCGGCAATCGATGCCGTGTGCGCTTACCTGGATGCCGTACGTAACGCGGCATCAGAAGAGCGAGCCGGAGCGTGGCAGGTTGAGGCCGCCCGGCGCAACGCCTGCGTTGCAATTGACAAACTGGATGCACTGGCCTCGGCGATGCGTCGGGAGCTCATATGGTCGCGTCGGCGTGGTCAACGCGTTAGCGAACTGGTGTGGCACCTGAGGCGTCTTGTCGGTATTGCGGCCCCCTTCGAATGCATCGCAGCCACGCTGCCAGAGCAGGAGCGGCGGCGCATTGCATTGCTCGCTTCCTCGTGCATGCGGTGGCTACGCGGCTCGCGTGCCATGTACCGATTCCTGGAGCCGACAGCCCGCGTGGCAGGCACGCCGTCGCACCACTTCCTGCACGTGTCCGAACGCCGCGCAGCCGAAAGCGCGAAATTCGCGGGTGCCATGTACGCAGAACTCGCTCAGTCGAGGTTGCGGCGCAACGGGCTTGCTGCTGGTTGACTGGCGTCCCGGGGGGGGCGTGCCGCACGCAAGCAACACGCCCCCTCCTTTACGCCGAAGCGTCAAAACACCTTGACGACTCGAATCTGCGTGAAATCCCGGGCATTGGTGTGGTGTGACGCGACTGTCCGGATTTACTGGATCGTGACCGCGGCGTCGATGGCAGGCATCGAGATGTAGCGGAGCTAGTTCCAGTCTGCGATCAGCGACCCGATTTCGCCGATTGGACGTCAGCGCTTCGGATTTGGTTGATCACTGCTCGCAGCCCGAATGTTTGCAACTATGCTCGCGCAAGCGTCCAGCGCGTCGGTCTTCCCTGATGCATTGGCAAGATTTCTCCGGCTTGCAGCGTGATGCTGGCTTGCAAATCATGTTCAGCCAGCCAGCGGCCCGTTTGCGGTGCTGGCTGTCCACTCTCTGCCCAGATGAGCGGATCCTGCATAACAGACCCGATAGACGACGCGTCTTCTTTTGTTGATTCAGGTTTTAGGAAAACGTAGTCGCGCTCCTCGTCCGGAATGGTGCCGTCCTCGTAGCGGGTGTCGCGCCAAAGGAGTCGCCATGTAGTCGGCAAACCTCGTTCTTCAGCGTAGGCGGCCATGTTCGGGGCGTTGGAGCCGCCGTGCAGATAGCTCATGGTGCCGACGATGGGGAAGGGGCCCTTGGGCTGTTCGTTGGTTTGGAACAAACTGAACAATTTGGGCTTGGGTGCGTCGATGGGTTCCCAGATACCCGAATATGGGGTCATCTTCCCGCTACGGATCAGTATGTCCTCTTTAGGGTTCGGCACATCAGGCAAGGGATTCGGAAACACCATCTGATTTAGCTTTGCTCTCAGGTAGTCATTGCAGAAGGTGTAGGTTTCCGTATCGAGGTAGCGAGGTTCCAGAATGTCGGGAGCGCACTCACCCCAAGCCGCACACAGGTTCACCAGCGTTTGATGGAATTGCGTCCAGCCAGGGGTGTTGCTTTCATCCCGTTGCAGCGTTTCTCCGTCTTCCATGCGGAATAGCATCTTCTCCCAATAAGTAGGAAGACGGTCGGCCATGGCCAGTTCGCCATTCGCATCGAATTTGAAGATACGTTTGTCGCCTTTCTTGAGGCGAAGCACGGCTTCTTCGCAATGCGCCAGCCCGTTTAGGATGAGCCTGTAGTCACCGGCTGGGCCGCCCGGTCCTGTTGTTTGCCGTGCACAGTTTTCGGTAGCTTGAGCCCAAGCCTGATAGAACCCAAAAATACGGTTCCATGCGGTATAGGAACTGATCTGCTTGAGCCAGTAGAAGATCTGCTTGCGCTCGGGCTCGGTTGGCAGCGTGACGCTGGTGTTTGAGGCGTTGCTTGTGCTCATGGGGTAACGACGACTTCGTGGTTGTCTTTGGAGGCTTCTTCGTGTTCAGCCACCTTGGCAGTATGCACGGTGCCGTTGCCGGGACTGCGCAGATAGCCCCAGATGCCATTGGCATCCGTCCAGCCGGTGGGCTGTATGTGAAAAGTCATGCCACTGACCGGATCGACCAGTTTTGCGGGCTTTCCGGTAGCGACAACTTTGTCGCCATAGGCCACGAGTTGCTCGGCGAGCGCTTTGTCGAGATAGAAATAGGCCTGCGTGGCACCGCCCGGAAGATACTGGCCGGGAAGCTTGGTGCCAGTCTGCTCCGATACAGTGCCGACAGCGGCTTTAGGTCCGCCTTTTCCTTCGACTCTGCTGGTCACAAAGAAGCCGTCTCGGTTGAACTCATCAAGCACCGCAGCTTTTTCTCGCCATTCCTTGGCGGTTTTAGGGGCGGACCCTAGTCCCCACCATGCACCACTGGCTTTGCTGGGGTCGATATCGACGCCATGGGTGGCGCCGCCGGGCCCAAAGAACCGGAAGATCTCTTCTCCTTGTTTCAATTCCCGATTGACGATGCGACCGCTGTAGGCGGCGACCTGCTCCAGTTGGCCATTCTTGTCGACGCGCTTAGTAAGGTCCGGGTAACCGGGTTCGGGCTTATAGATGTGAGCGTACTTGTCAGGGCGTCCGGCAGGAGCCTCATTCTGCTTCCACCCCCCACGGGCTGAACGAGTCGGCAACGTCCCATCCTCCACCAACCTGGCTTCGTCCGCCTTTGTTGCGACGCGCTCGCCGGTCGCAGCTTCATGCAATGCAACGCGGCTGGTGGTTTCTCCGCCTGAACGGACGTAGGCCTGCAACTCGCGCAACTGCTGATCCAATTCCTTGATAGCTTTGGGGATCATCTCGTTCCCCTTGGCTTTGACCAGTGCAAGGCCATTACGCAGGGCATCAATTCGCTGGGCGAGGCTCGCCGGAATCATGGAAGCGGCCTTGGCCTTGATGAGCTGCAACGCGATCTCGAGCACATCCATCAGCGCACCAAAGCGGTCCATGATCTGTGCTAGGTAGTCTGAAAACCGGAGCTTTAGCAGCCACTGCTCCGCGTTCTTGACACCGATACGATTCAGGAAGGCAATGATTTCCTGCGCTCCCTCCATGAGCTTCGCTGCGCGTGCAGCACCGGTCAGCAAAGCGGCTTCCTTGAACACCTTGACCACGATTCGGCCAACGCCTTTGACCACGCCACCGATGACCGGTATCAGCGCGAAGACGAGCACGACCAGCAGCACCCACTCGAAGACTTCGTCGCGCTTCTTGGGGTCGTTGACCAAGCCCATGATGACAGCGATCAGGTCACGCACCGCAGTGCCATCGCCCACCAGGGGAATCATGCCAATTACGGCATCGACGAGGATTTGCGAGAAGCTCGCCTTTTCGTTGAAGGCGCCTTGGACCGTACCCCAGGTCCAATCACCGACGTCGGCGCAAATGGATTTGAACTTGCTCCAGGTCAGGCCACCCGGTGCCTGGGCCGTATCAGAAGAAGACATGACGTGCGGATTAGAGAGGGCTTAGGCGGAAGGAGGCGGCGTGTTGTCGGTCGACAGGTATTTGTCGACAAGCTTGGAGATCTTGGCGTCCGATGGATTCGGATCGTGGTTTGGCATCGGCGTTTTGTCCTTGCGTTCAAAGGCACCAGGCATTGGGCCGTAGCTGACTTGTACGCTGCCTGGGGGAACGTTCTCCAATGTGGCTCGACCTTGGCTATCGAGAACGCCTTGTCGCTCTGATCCGTCAGCAAACTTGGCGAAATACTTGGCCCCCGCCAAGCCCTGACCGTCGTGGTAGGTGTGCTTCAGCAGGACGGTTGTTGGAGGAAGCACCCCCACCGGCAACGCAGGCAATGCCGCCGCCTGCCCACCCGGCCCGATAAGCGGATGCCCCGCCCCCTTCACCGACAGAAGACCCGACGTCTCAAACGTAACCGCATTCCCCTCCAGCCGAATCATCGAATCTCCGCCATGCAGCACGATGTTCTGCTGCGCAAGGATCTCGACCGAATCCGCGGAGGACGTCACGGTGACAGCCTTGTCCGCCAGCACCGCCAGCGCATCGGTATGCGCTTGAATCGACACCGGTCCGCCTTCTGCAATCGCGCGAATGCCATTGCGCTGCGCAAACAAGCTCACGCCCTTGGCGGCAGCGGCTGCGACGACGTTGCCGACAGCCACGTGCCAATCGGCCTGCGCGGTGCCATGCAGATGGCGCCCCGCATAAACCGTAGTGGTGGCCTGCGAGGCCAGTGCAATGCTCGAAGGCGATTCCGCCACCAGCAGTGGCTGCCCAAACTTGTCGACCGGCTGCTTCGAGTCTTGCCCGTTGACGTTGCTGGCGTAGTGCCCGTCCTGCGTCGGGTCGAGCGCCTTGTCTATCGGCTCAAACGCCTCATTGGCCGCCAGCGGCAGCGCTTGCTGGCTGGCCGCGGCATCGGAAAGACGTTGCGCGGTCTTCTGCGCAGCGGTGAGTTGTCCGCGCGCCTCATGTGCGTCAAGCAGCGTGCCTGCCGCTTGCGCCCGCGCGGTGGTCGAGAGCAGCAGGCCTGCGCCCGCACGCACTACAGCCCACGCATCGGTACGCAACTCGGCGCCGGTGCCGCGCCAGCTGCCGCGGTCTCCACCCGTGGCGCCGTGCGAGGTCACGTAGCCGAGGTTGAGCTGGCTGTTGGCGGTGGAACTGGCCAGGCGTGTGCGCAGCTGGCCCGGATGATCGTCGACCACCCACTGGTTGTAGCCGTCGCCGCCCAGGCCTTGCGAGTGCCAGCCAGACAACGCTTGCCCGAGCGGCGCATCGGCGGCAGGCCAGGGCAGGGCGTCCTGCGTGTTGTGCAGTTGCATGGCGATCATCGGCCGGTCGATGTCGCCGTCGATGAAAGTGAGCAGCACTTGCGTGCCGGCGCGCGGCAGGTGGTTGCCGCCCCAGTTGGGGCCGGCGCTGGCGGTGGCCACGCGCACCCAGGCGGTGACTTGCGTGCGATCGCTGCTGCTGGGGTCGGAAAAGGCGTTGACCTCCGGCGCGCGCAGCCACGGAAAGCGCACGCGCACGCGGTGGTCGCGATCGGTAGTGAGCGGTGCGCCGTCATCGGCAATGACCACGGCGGCCTGGCCTTCAGGCGCGGTCGGGCGGCGGCGGTACGCGGGCACGATGGGCGCTTCGGCGGGCACGGCAATGAAACGATTGCGGTAGCTGCCCGATTCGATTGATGTGGTGCCCAGCAGGCGCGCGATGTCGGTGCCGAGGTTGTTGGCGGCCTCATGCTCGACCTGCAGCGTAACGAATTCGCTGTGCTTGCTGTCGAAGTGCTGCGTGAGTTTGAAGCGCTGGCCGGCACCCAACTGACGCACGCTGCCCTGGCCTTGGTAGCGCAGGAAGGCACCCTCATGGGCTTGCATGCGCAGGCGCGCAGCCTGGCTGGCGCCTTGCGCGTCGGTGAATTGATACGGGCCGGAGGCTTCAAAGCTCTCCAGTGTGGGCAGTTCGCCGCCGGTGTCGTTGGCCGTGGCCTGGCCGGTGGTGGCGGCCAATGCCTTGTAATCCCACGACGCCAGGGTCACGGCATTGGTGCCCACGCTGTGGGTGTTCGAGAAGCGCTCGATGGCGTCTTCGCTCTCCGTGGCGTCGACACGGTGGAAGCGGATGTCGGACTGCGCGCAGGCGGGCCGCTCGGCGTCGTTGTCGAAGATGACGACGGTGTGGCGTGACTGGGCGTTGTCCTGCTGTTTGTCCTCGCTCTGCTGATGCTCAATGCGGAACGACAGCCCCTCTTCAGCCAGCAGGCGCATCACGAACGCGTAGTCGGTCTCGCGGTACTGGCAGCAGATCGAGCGCTTGGCGCACGGCTGGCTGGCGGCAATCTTGTAGTGCGCGACCGGGTACTCGGCAAAGACCTCTTCGATGATCTCCAGCGCGGTCTTGTTCTGGTAGACGAAGCAATCACTGCGCGTGCGCAGGCGGTCGAGCCACGGCACGATGCGCAATCGATAGCGCGCCAGTCCGCCGTCACCGCCCAGCGATGCGCAGTCCGCCACGTAGCCGTGCCAAGCACGCCAGCGGCCATCGGCCTGCATCAGCCGCAGCGTGGCTTCTTGCGAGGCCAGCTTGACCGTATCCAGGTGGGCAGACGGGCTCAGGCAATCGACTTGCAGCACGAACGAGGCCGAGACCGCCTCGGTGGCGGTAAAGCGCTCCACGACGAGGTTGTCGGAGGCGAGTGCCGTCTCGATGGTGATCTGGCGGGTTTGCTGGCCGAGCAGTGCGCCCAGGGCAGCTTGCGGCATGTTGGCCGACAGGGTGGACAAAGGCTTCATCGGAGCGGTGTCGCGATGGATGCGTAAGCGGGGTCAGCAGGCTGGCACGGGTGTTGGCCGCGCCAGGGCGGCAAGCAAGGGGGCAATCAGGGCAACGAAATCGTCAGGTGCGAGAAACGCGGCCCGAGCTTGATGACCTGCGAATAGCCTTCCAGTGTTTCGTTGGTCTTGGTGCGCAGCGTGTGCGACAGCCCGAGAAAGGCCAGCAACGCCATCAACGCAAACACCGCGCCGAAGATCCACAACGGCGTTTCGCGCTTGAGCGTGTGTGCGACCTTGTCGGGCAGCGGCCAGTGCGGTGCGAAGGCGGCGCGCTTGCCTTTGATGGCGGAAATCTCATCGCCCAGGCGTGCCGTCAGGTAGGCGAGCTTCTCTGGCCCTTCGAGGATGTACTTGCCGCGGAAGCCCAGCAGCAGGCACATGTGAAAGACTTCGAGCGCCTGCAGGCGCGGGGCACCGTGGGCACGCAGTTCTTCCAGCTTGACGAAGAAGGTCTCACCGGCAAGCTGCTCACCAAACAGCACGAGCTGCAGCGGGCGGCGCTCCCACGCCGTGCGGATCGAGAAGTTGGACGACAGGATGGTCTCGTCCACGGCCGCACAGAAGGCGTACTTGGCGTCGAACACATCTTCGGCCGACACGTTCAGGCGCTTGGCGCCGCGGTCGAACTCATCCAGGAACGTGCGTACACGCGCGAGAAAATCTTCCGCACTGGCGGGTTGCTGGCCATTGCGCAACTGAAACAGCATGAAGAAGCCGTCATAGAGCAAGTCCAGCAGCGTGCGCGCATGCGAGTTGGCTTCACGGGCATCGGCCCCGGCATTGCCGGGTGCGGGTGCCGAACCGCCAAACAGCGAAGGGGTGGTGGTAGCGCTCATGAAGTCACCGCAATCAGTTCAAGTTTGAGTTCCCGGATGCCAGCCGGGGCGTAGATGGTGATGGTCTGGGCCTGGAGCATGCGGTCGTACAGCATGCCGCGTGCTTCAATGGTGAAGTAGCACGCGCCCGGGCGCACCGGAATGGCCGGTGGCACCTGCGGGGTGTAGGTGATCGGCACGCCGGGCATGGAGGAGAGCACGAGCTTCTCCACGTCGTCCGGCGCGCCCAGCTTGAAGCGGGCAGGAATGGCCTCCACCAGTTCCGCCACCGGCATATCTGCCGAGACCGACAGGTAGAAGCTGGTCTTGTCGTCGATCTTGCCGGAGTCGATGCGGCCGAGATGGAACGACGGGCGTGTCTCTTCCAGCGCAATTGCAAAGTAGCGCGTGGAGATGACCGTATCGAGCAGCTCGCGCACGATGGTGTCCAGCTTGGCGAACACGGGGCCGGGTTGGTCGTGGTCGTAGGCGGGCAGGTCGGTCAGCGTGTAGCTCTTGGTGAACGTCATCAGCGCGCCGGCCAGGCGCAGCATCTCCTGGAACAGCCGCTCGGGGTGCAGGTCCGGATGGTGATACAGGTGCGAGAGCGCTGCAAAGGCCGCGTTGGCCGTATGCAGCAGCCAGAACGAAGCGATGTCGCCCGAGCGGAATTCGATGATGTTCTTGGTCGGCTCGCGGTGGAAGCCGTACAGCGCATTGACCTTGGCCTGCAGCGCGTCGAGCAGCCGGCGCAGCCGCTGGTAGAGCACAGCCGAAGCGTTGATCGACAGGCTGGGCGCCACGAAGCTCTCATCCAGCTCGAACCCGCCGGTGCCGGTGCGGCGCACGCGCACCACGGGCAGCGAGATGAACTGGTCGCGCGGCTCGGTCTCTGCCACCAGCTTGACCGACTTCTTCAGGAAGGTGATGGCAGCGGGCTCGGCCTCGGTATAGAGATCGGCCGTTTCTTCCTCTGCGCCCACAAAGCGCGAGACCGATGCGCCCTCGACCGGCTCGCGATAGTTGCCGCCGTTTTCCTGCAGCGGGTAGAGCGCGATATGGAATGTCAGCTCCGACACACCGGCCGGAACGGCATCCAGCACAAGCGGGGGGGGCAGTGCATCTGCCTGCGGCGCGAAGTAAAGCTCGCCATCCGGAAAGAACAGCGAAAGCTCCGTCACGCGCAGCACGCCGCTGGCGAGTGCATCAGTATCAAAGCGCGCGTGGCGCACGCCCCAGCTGTAGGGCTGGATGACTTGCGCCATCGCATGCAGGCGTGACTCGTGGTACGCGTCCTGGCGCTGGAAATGCTGCGGACGCAGGAACAGCCCTTCGCCCCAGAGAATCTTTGCGGAATAGCTCACGTTGGCCCTTCTAGTAACGGGGTCTGCTCAACTGCCGCAGATTGCGGGCGAAAGCAGGTTCAGATCGGATTGCGGTGTGCTGCCGGCCGGCGTGGTCGGCGTGCCCGCGGTCAAGGTCATGGCGCAGGCGTGCAGGCCGATCACGATGCCGTTCTTCTCGTTCTTCTCGGTGTTGAAGGCGAACTTCCAGCGCTGGGCTGCCGGGCTGCGGAACAGCGCCACCACGCCGAGTGTCGTCGCCTCGCGCGAGACCTTTTCCGTGAAGTCGTAGCGCTGGCCTGGGATCAGCGTCATTTCACGAACCTGCACGAGATCGGCGCCGAGGGTTTGCTTCTCGCGTGCCGGATCGATGAAGGTGTCATACGGTGCCTGCAGGAAGCTGGTCGGATCCTTGAGCGAGTACAGGCGCACCACCAATGCCACGGGCCGCTTGTCATTGGCGGCATTCAGGTTGCTACCGGCGGTGAGCTTGAGCGGCACCTCGCGCGGCGGTTTTTGCGCGTCCGGCAGGTTTGACGACTTCAGCCCCATCGCTTCCAGTGCGCCATTGGCGGCGCCGGCCAGCACGCTGGCGCCCGTGGAGCAGGCAGCGAGGGCCACCATGCTCCCCCCGGCCAGTATCAGCTTGAGCACCGTCGCGACGCGGCGCCTGGGGGTGCTGCCGCAGCCCGACAGCCTCCTTGCTGCATCGAATTTCATAGTCTTCATGCCTGATTTTTGTACTGTTTAATTCTATTGATTTGACCGGTTTTGCACGGGTTCGGGCAAAAGAAATCTTGAAATGTTTCGGTTTATTAATAAAAGAAAATGTGAAATGTTTCGGTTTCTTAATAATCGAATCTGGCCATCAAGATGTGCTACAAAGCCTTGAATTCAAAGGAAATGTTTCGGTTCCTTAATGATTCATTTGTGGTTGTCAACTTCAACGAGCGGAGTGTACTATTTCGCGCCAGTCGAGACCAACATTTAACTCGCCAATTCCGGTGAATATGATTGGGTATCGACGCACCGCTTTGAACTTTTGAAGAGTCTCGCCGTGGCCAAATCCATGTCTATTTCCCGCGTTCTCCGTTCCCTTATCGTGCTGGCTGGTGCCGCTGCCTTGATCACCGGCTGTGCCACAAGCAACCCAGGCCCCCAGACGGACGAGGCTTTCAAGCAGAGCATGTCGGAGGCGGAAACCGCCGCTAAGGGTGGCCAGCAAGACAAGGCCATCGACCTGTATCAGCAGATCGCCAAGGTCAACCCGACGCGTGACGAACCGTGGGTGCGCATCGCCCAGCTCCAGTTCGGCGCGGAAAAGTATCCGCAGGCCATCCTGGCGGCTGAAGAAGCGCTGCAGCGTGATGGCAGCGACCGCCAGGCCAAGAGCATCCTGGCGGTGAGCGGCCTGCGCGTGGCGCGTCGCTCGCTGCAAGAGCTGCGTGCTGACAGCGCGCTGGCAGGCGACGTCAAGACCGATGCGCAAGTGCTGGCCAAGATGCTGCGTGACACGCTGGGCGAGCAGGTTCTGTTCCCGGGTGAGCAAACCGCCAAGCAGCCGGTGCGCCGCCCGACTCGCGTCGTCAAGCGTGCAGCGCCCGCCGCAACCGAGGCCGCCAACCATGGTGGTACAGCCGCTCCGGCAGCCACGGGTGGCGCCAGCGGCAGTGCTGATCCGTTTGGCGCGCTGCGCTAAGCGCCGCACCGGTTCCCGCTTCCGCATTCCCCAGGAGGAACGTGATGGCCAAGAAAGAAAGTGTGCAGAAGCGTCTGCAGAAGGTGCGCCCGCCGCGCGTGCAACTGACATATGACGTCGAGATCGGCGACGCGATCGAGCAGAAAGAACTGCCGTTCGTCGTGGGCGTGGTGGCTGACCTGTCGGGCCAGTCGGAAGTGCCGCAACCCAAGCTGCGCGACCGCAAGTTCGTCAACATCGACCGCGACAACTTTGACGACGTAATGTCCGGCGTCGCACCGCGTGCGGCCTTCCAGGTGCCCAACACGCTGACGGAAGAGGGTGGCCGCTTTGGCGTCGACCTGACATTCCGCTCGATTGAAGACTTCAGCCCCGAGGCGGTGGTGCAGCAGGTTGAGCCGCTGCGCCAGTTGCTGGAGGCGCGTTCCAAGCTGGCCGACCTGCGCAATAAGATGGCCGGCAACGACAAGCTGGAAGACCTGCTGGCTGACGTGCTGAAGAACACCGAAAACGCGAAGAAGCTCGGCGCCAAGACAAACGGGGGCGAGGATGCTTGAGAACCAATCCGCTGCGCAGAGCGCCTCGGTTGCGGAGGAGGTCAGCCTGCTTGACAGCATCGTCGAGCAAAGCCGCGTTGCCAAATCGGATTCCGAGCGCGAGCGTGCCAAGGACATCATCGGTGAGCTGGCCAGCCAGGTGCTCAACGGCACCGTGGTGGTGTCCGATAACCTGTCTGCCACGATCGATGCCCGTGTGGCCGAGTTGGACCGTTTGATCTCGCAGCAACTGAGTGCCGTCATGCATGCGCCGGAATTCCAGAAGCTGGAATCCACCTGGCGCGGGTTGAACTACCTGGTCAAGGAAACGCAGACCGGCACGACGATCAAGATCAAGGCGCTCAACGCGACCAAGCGCGATCTCGTGAAGGACTTCAAGACGGCCATCGAGTTTGACCAGAGCGCGCTGTTCAAGAAGGTGTACGAAGAAGAGTTCGGCACGTTCGGCGGCGCACCGTTTGGCGCGATGATCGGCGACTTTGAAGTGACGCGTCAGCCTGAGGACATGTACTTCATCGAGCAGATGGCGCACGTGGCCGCCGCCGCACACGCACCGTTCATCGCTTCGTCGTCGCCTGAGCTGCTGGGTCTTGAATCGTTTGCCGACCTGGGCAAGCCGCGCGACCTGGCCAAGGTGTTCGACACGGTGGAGTACGCCAAGTGGAAGTCCTTCCGCGAGTCGGAGGATTCGCGCTACGTTGGCCTGACCTTGCCGCGCTTCCTGGGCCGTCTGCCATACAACCCAAAGGACGGCACCACCGTTGAAGGTTTCAACTTTGTTGAAGACGTGGACGGCACCGACCACAGCAAGTACCTGTGGTGCAACGCTGCCTGGGCCTTCGGTGCACGCCTGACGGCGGCGTTTGAAGACTTCGGCTGGTGCGCGGCCATCCGTGGTGTGGAAGGCGGCGGCCTGGTCGAAGACCTGCCGACGCACACCTTCAAGACCGACGATGGCGAAGTCGCGCTCAAGTGCCCGACCGAAATTGCCATCACTGACCGCCGCGAGAAGGAGCTGAGCGACCTCGGCTTCATTCCGCTGGTCCACTGCAAAAACTCCGACTACGCCGCGTTCTTTGCAGCGCAGTCAGTGCAGCGTCCGAAGAAGTACGACACGGATAGCGCCAACGCCAACGCCGTGCTGTCGGCGCAGCTGCAGTACATCTTCTCGGTATCGCGCGTGGCGCACTACCTGAAGGCGATGATGCGCGACAAGATCGGCAGCTTCGCGTCGGCCAAGAACGTCGAGACGTTCCTCAACCGCTGGATCTCGCAGTACGTGCTGCTGGACGACAACGCCACGCAAGAACAGAAGGCGCAATTCCCGCTGCGTGAGGCGTCGATCCAGGTGTCGGAAGTGCCGGGCAAGCCGGGCACGTACCGCTCGGTGGCGTTCCTGCGTCCGCACTTCCAGCTGGACGAACTCTCGATCTCGCTGCGATTGGTGGCCGATCTGCCCAAGCCGACCAACTCGTAATCATCATTCCTGACCGGACTCTCCCCGGGGGGGAATGTTCGGGCCTAACCACGCGTTGCGCTCGTTACACATTGCAGTACCAACAACCTATCTATTGAAGAGGGTCTCTGTATGAAGGATATCTACGTCAAGTTCGACAGCCCGGCAATCAAGGGGGAGTCGCAAGACAAGGATCACAAGGATTGGATCGAGATCAACAGCTGGTCGCAAGCCGTCGTGCAGCCGCGTTCGGCCACGGCTTCGACCGCCGGCGGCCACACCGCCGAGCGCTGCGAGCACCGCGACATGGTGTTCTCGAAGGATCTGGACGTGGTCAGCCCGCTGCTGTACCAACACGCTTCGGGCGGCACGACCTTTGGTGAAGTCACGATCGAATTCTTCCGCGCTGATGGCGAAGGCAATCGCGTGAAGTACCTCGAAGTGAAGCTGAAGAACGCCATCCTGAGCGAAGTCGATTCGCAAGTCGTGGCCCAAGGCATCCCGAGCGACACGTTCAGCCTGCGTTACGCCGCAGTGCAGTGGAAGTACACGCAGCAGAAGGGCGCTGGCGGCCAGGGCGGTAACTCGCAAGGCGCCTGGAGCCTCACGAAGAACGACAAGACGTACTCGGTCTAAACGTTTTAACGTTTGGCGTTCTGATTGCAAGCGCCGCAGCCGTACGCTGCGGCGTCTTGCATTGGCACTGGCTAGAGCGGTATGAAAGGCTTCGAACCCAGCCTGCTCGAAAAACTCTTCGACGACGAGCCCCACGCGCCCATGCCCACGGCATTGCGCCAGCTCTCGCTGGAAGAACTCAAGAGCACGGTCGCACGCGACATTGAATCCCTGCTCAACACGCGCATCGTGTTTGAGGAGGACGACTTGCATGGCTTGCCTGAGTGCAAGCGGTCGCTGCTCACCTATGGGCTCAACGATTTTGCCGGCCTGAGCCTCGCCAGCTTCTACGACCGCAATTACATCTGCCAGTCGCTGACCAAGGCGATCGAGCGCCATGAACCGCGCCTGCAGCATGTGAACGTGTCGCTGGAGATCAACGAGCGGGCGACCAACGCGCTGTGCTTCGGCATCAGTGCGGTACTGCTGGTCGGGCCTGCGCGGGAGCCGGTGAGTTTTGACGCCACGCTGCAACCGTCCACGCTGCGCTACTCCGTTTCACGCGGACGCGGCTGAGATTGCCTTCGGGCCTGAGTGCACCGATTGACGGCCTCAGGACCTATACCGGACCGCAAGGAAGATGGAAGAGCTGCTGCCCTACTACGAACGAGAACTGGCTTTCCTGCGCCGGTACTCGCGCGACTTCGCCGAGCGGTATCCAAAGGTCGCTGGCCGGCTCGCCATGTCGGGCGAGGGCTGCGACGATCCGCACGTCGAGCGGATGATCGAATCGTTCGCCTTCCTGACCGCACGCGTCAGCAAGAAGCTCGACGACGACTACCCCGAATTTACCGAAGCGCTGCTGGAGGTTCTGTACCCCCACTACCTGCGCCCGTTTCCCTCGTGCTCGGTGGCGCATTTCGATGTGCGTGGCGTGGCCGCGCAGCTGAGTGCCCCGGTCACGATCCCGCGCGGCACCTTTCTGACCACGCGCATCGTGCGCAAGGTGGAATGCCGCTTTCGCACGGCGTATGACGTGACCTTCGCGCCAGTGCGGGTGGCTGCGGCCGCCTTCGAGCGTGCCGTGTCTGCGCCGGCCGCCGTGCAATTGCCCAAGGGCGCAACCGGCTCCATTGCCATCACGCTGGAGCACGTTGGCGAGCGCGGCGGCTTTGAATCGCTGGCGCTGGATAAGCTGCGCGTCTACATGGATGGCGAACCGTCGTTCGTCGCAGCCCTGGGCGATGCGTTGTTCTTGCATACCGCCGCTGCCTACGTAGAAGGCGAGCGCCCCGGCGTGTGGAAGCGCCTGATGGGCGTGCCGCTGCTGGAAGTCGGCTTTTCCGAAGACGAATCCCTAATCGATTGCCCGGCGCGCTCGCACCCGGCTTATCGGCTGCTGACCGAGCACTTCAGCTTCTCGGAGAAGTTCAACTTCTTCGACATTGACCTGGCAGCGCTGCGGCGCGGCCTGACGCCGGGTGTGCCGGTGCGCAAGCTGGTGTTGCACCTCGTGCTGAAAGACGTACGCAGCGATTCCCACGCCGCGCGCCTGCTCGAGAATCTGCAAGCGGAACACCTGCGTCTGCACTGCACGCCGGTGGTCAACCTGTTCCAGCAGAAGGCGGACCCGATCCGTATCGAACACACCGCCAGTGCATATCCGGTAGTGGCTGACAGTCGCCGCGCGCACGGCTTTGATATCTACTCGATCGACAAGGTGCAACTGGTGCGCGAGACCACGGCGCACGAGCAGGTGACGGAATTCCGCCCTTTCTACTCGCTGCACCACGGCGAAGAGCCGGGCCGCGCCGGCCACTACTGGCTGGCCCGCCGCAACGAGATGGTCGCCCAGCGCAGCCCCGGCTTCGAGACCGAGATCTCGATCGTCGATACGCAGTTCGACCCGGCAAGCCCACAGACCGATACGCTGAGCCTGTCGGTCACCTGCACCAATCGCGATCTGCCAGCCACGCTGGCGTTTGGTCAACCCGATGGCGATCTGTCGATGGAGGGCAGCTCGATTGCCCGCAACATCATTTTCTTGCGCAAGCCGACGCCTTCCATGCGGTTTGGCGGCGGGCGTGCGGCGCAGTGGCGGTTGATCTCGCTGCTGGCGCTCAACCATCTTTCGCTCGTGCAGAACGGGTTGCCGACTTTGAAGGAAATGCTGCGCTTGCATGACTTGCCGCGCAGCGCGATTTCCGCCCGGCAGATCGAAGGCATTGTCGGGCTGGACTATCAGCCGGCAACACAGTGGCTGGCCGGCAAGCCGTTCGCCACCTTTGTACGCGGTCTGGAAATCCGCCTCACGCTGGATGAAGACGCCTTTGTCGGCACGGGCCTGCACCGCTTCATTCGCGTGCTGGACCACTTCTTCGGCCTGTACGTCCACATGAACAGCTTTGTACAGCTGATTGCGGTGTCGCGCCGCAGCGGCAAGGAACTGGTCAAATGCGCACCCCGCAGCGGCGAATCGATCCTGGTGTGATCCGCGGGCTGCTCAAGCAGCCGCACCGGTACCAGTTCTTCCAGGCCGTGCGCCTGCTGGAGCAGCTCTTCGCGCGCCGTGGCAGCACCTCGTCCGAGCACGCGCTTGCAACGCGGGTGAGTTTTCGCAATACGCTGTCGCTGTCGTTTCCGCCCAGCGAGTTGCAGGGGATCGAGGCCGAAAGCCTGACGCCCGACATGCTGGAAACCGACGAGGCCTTCATCGCCGCGCTGGAAGAGGGCGCGCTCGACAACCTCGCCATTACGCCCTCGTTCTTCGGCATGCTGGGCGGGCAGGGCGCCTTGCCCCTGCGCTACACCGAGATCGTTGCCGAGCGCGAATCGGTCTGGCGCGACCGTGCAGCCCGCGCGTTCTTCGACATCTTCTCGAACCGTGCGACGGCGTTGTTCTACCTGGCGTGGAAGAAGTACCGGCTGCCGTTCCAGTACGAAGTCGACAACAGCAAACACTACCTGCCGCTGTTGTTGTCATTGGCGGGCGCGGCGGACAAGACGCTGCGCAGCGATCTGACCGGCACACCCGGCGCCATCCACGACGAAGCGCTGGCTGGCTACGCCACCGCGGTGCGCCACCGCCCTGTGTCTGCCGCGTATCTGCAGCGCGTGCTGGCGGACTACTTCCAGGCGCCGGTGCGTGTGGAGCAATTCGTGGGCGGCTGGTATCACGTGCCTGCATCGCAGTACACGCGGCTGGGCAGCACAAGCAATGTGTTGGGCGCGACGGCGCTGGCCGGTGCCCGCGTCTGGCAGCGTGATCTGCGGGTGCGCCTGTGGGTCGGCCCGCTCAAGCGGGCGCAGTACCGCAACTTCCTGCCCGGCGCGCCCGGCGCACTGGCGCTGCGCAAGATGCTGACCATCCTGAGCGGCACCACGCTCGAATTTGAAATCAAGCTGATCCTGCGCCAGCAGGACGTGACTGGCTGCACGCTCGGCGCGCAAGACAGCGGCAGGATTGGCTGGGACACCTTCCTGTGCTCGCGCCCCGCGCAGCAAGACCGCAGCGACGCGCGCTACACACTCGCGCCGCTGCACTGACACCAATCACCGACACCTTTTTCGATCCTTCGGAGCCCTGCCGCCATGGCCATCCCACTCAAGACCCTGATCGCCAAGCTGAACGCGACCAGCCGGCAGGCTGCCGAGCGCGCCGCCTCGCTGTGCATGGCGCAAGGCAACTACGAGGTCGACCTAGAACACCTGTTCCTGGCACTGCTGGAAAACCGCCGCAGCGATTTCGCCGTGGCCGCGCGTGCCAGTGGCATTGATCTGGTAGCGCTGCAGCGTGACCTGGAAGCGGAGATTGGCCGCTTTCAGAAGGGCAACACGCGCACGCCGGCGTTCTCCCCGTATCTGCCGAAGCTGTTCGAGCATGGCTGGCTGATCGCCTCGTTGGATTCGCAAATCACGCGCATCCGCTCAGGCCATCTGCTGCTGGCCTTGCTGACGGAGCCGAGCCTGTCTGCCCTGGCTGAGCGTGGTTCACGCTTGTTTGCCAAATTCGAGGTCGATCGCCTCAAGCACGATTTCGAGCGCATGACCGCCGGTTCGGACGAGCAGGAACAGGCCGTCGATATTGCCGACGATGCAACCGCTCAGGCCGAAGATGGCGGCAAGCCCGCCGCAGCACTGTCGTCCACGCCTGCACTCGATCAATTCACGGTGGACCTGACGCAATCCGCCCGCGAAGGCCGTATCGACCCGGTCATCGGCCGTGACGCCGAGATCCGCCAGGTGATCGACATCCTGATGCGCCGCCGCCAGAACAACCCGATCCTGACCGGCGAGGCCGGCGTGGGCAAGACCGCCGTGGTGGAAGGCCTGGCGCTGCGCGTGGCCGCCAACGATGTGCCGCCGCCGCTGCAAGGCGTGACACTGCGCACGCTCGATATGGGTTTGCTGCAGGCAGGTGCCAGCGTGAAGGGCGAGTTCGAGAACCGCCTGAAGAACGTGATCGACGAGGTGAAGAAGAGCCCGAAACCGATCATCCTGTTCATCGACGAGGCCCACACCATCATCGGCGCAGGTGGTCAGGCTGGCCAGAACGATGCGGCCAATCTGCTCAAGCCGGCGCTGGCGCGTGGCGAACTGCGCACCATTGCCGCCACCACGTGGAGCGAATACAAAAAGTACTTCGAGAAGGACGCTGCGCTGGCCCGCCGCTTCCAGGTCGTCAAGGTGGAAGAGCCGAGCGAGCCGCTGGCGGCTTCCATGCTGCGTGGTATGGCGCCGCTGATGGAGCGCCACTTTGGCGTGCGCGTGCTGGATGAAGCGATTACCGAGGCGGTGCGCTTGTCGCATCGCTATATCAGCGGGCGCCAACTGCCGGACAAGGCCGTCAGCGTGCTGGATACCGCCTGCGCCAAGGTGGCGTTGGGCCAAAGCGCCACGCCCGGCGCCATTGAAGACGACCAGAAAACGCTTGAGCGCCTGCAGGGTGAGATCAACGCGCTGGAGCGCGAGCAGAGCGCCGGTGCAGAACACGATGCGCGCCTGGAAGCCCTGAACGCGCAGCGTGTGGAGTTGGAGCAGCGCGTCGCCCAGAACACCGAACGCCTCGCCAAGGAACGCGAACTCGTCGCCCGCATCCAGGCCCTGCGTGAAGCCCGCGAAAACGGCACGGAGCAGGCCAGTGAGGAAGATGCATTGCCGGTGGCTGCCAACAGCAACGTGGTGTCGATGCCCAAGCGCGCCCGCACCGCCGATGAGCCGGACGAACTGGCCAAGCTGCTGGCCGAACTGCGCACGCTGCAAGGCGAAACCCCGATGGTGCCGCTGCAGGTGGACGGCCACGTGGTGTCGGAAATCGTCTCCGCCTGGACGGGCATCCCGCTCGGCCGCATGGTCAAGGACGAGCTGCGGACGGTGCTGAACCTCAAGCCGCTGCTGGCTGCCCGCGTGATCGGCCAGAACCATGCGCTCGATGCTATTGCACAGCGCGTGCGCACTGCCACCGCCAACCTGGAAGACCCGAACAAACCGCGCGGGGTGTTCCTCTTTGCCGGCCCGTCGGGCGTGGGCAAGACCGAAACCGCACTCGCACTGGCCGACATCCTCTACGGCGGCGAGCGCAAGCTCATCACCATCAACATGAGCGAGTACCAGGAGGCGCACAGCGTGTCGGGCCTCAAGGGCTCGCCCCCTGGCTACGTCGGCTACGGCGAGGGCGGTGTGCTGACCGAAGCCGTGCGCCGCAACCCGTACAGCGTGGTGCTGCTGGATGAAGTGGAGAAGGCCCACCCCGACGTGCTGGAGATGTTCTTCCAGGTATTCGACAAGGGCGAGATGGATGACGCCGAAGGCCGCCCCATCGACTTCCGCAACACCATCATCATCCTGACGTCCAACGTCGGGTCGTCGAACATCATGCAAGCGTGCCTGAACAAGGCGGCGGAAGAACTGCCGGACGCCGATGCCCTGGCCGAACAACTGCGCCCGACGCTCTACAAGGCGTTCAAGCCGGCATTCCTCGGCCGCATGAAGGTGGTGCCGTACTACCCGATTTCCGACGACGTACTGGCCGAAATCATCACGCTCAAGCTGGGCCGCATTCGCGATCGCGTGGCCGTCAACCACAAGGCCACGTTCCAGTGGGACAACGCGCTGGTGGAATCCGTGCTCGCACGCTGCACCGAGGTGGATGCCGGCGCCCGCGCGGTCGACCACATCCTCAACGGCACGCTGTTGCCGGAGATTGCCGAATCGGTGCTCACGCGCATGGCCGAAGGTGGCAGCGTTGAGAAGATCAAGGTGGGCGTCGGCAAGAGCGGCGAGTTCAAGTACCGCATTCAATAAGCGAGCACACCATGGTCTCTCCGACCGAGCTGGCAAACCTGCTGCGCGCGGCCTTCACCCAGGCCAACCGCCTGCTGCGGCTGGAAACACCGCTGGGGCCGAACGCGCTGTTGCCCGAACAACTGGACGCCGCCGAGCATATGGATGCCGGTGGCTTCCGGCTGGAACTAACGGCGCTGTCCGACAACGCCGACATAGATTCCACCAAGCTGCTCGGCCAGCCCGTGCGGCTCGACCTGCTCACGCAGCAAAGCCGCAGCACGCTGCGCCCGTTCCACGGCCACGTCACGCGTTTCGAGCAGCTTGGCGCCAATGGCGGCCTGGTGCGCTACCGGCTGGTGATCGAGCCGTGGCTCGCCTTCCTGCGCTACCGCCGTGACAGCTTCCTGTTCCAGGACATGTCGATCATCGAGGTGATCGACAGCCTGTTTGGCGACTACCAAGGCCAGGGCCGCCTGGTACCCGCATGGCGCTGGGCGCTGCGTGACAGCGCGGTCTACACGCGCCGCAGCGTCATCACGCAATACGAAGAGAGCGACTTCGATTTCGTTACGCGCCTGCTGGCGGAAGAGGGGTTGTTCTACTTCTTCGAGCACGAGGCCAAGGATGGCGATGCGCTGGGTGTGCACCGCATGGTCATCGCCGATGCCAATGACGTGTTCACCGACAACGCGCAAGCCAGTATCCGCTTTGGTCGCGCGGACACCACTGCCACCGAAGACGTGATCGACCGCTGGCAGGGCACGCGCCGCTGGCAGACCAACGCCGTGTCGATCGCAAGCTGGGACTACCGCGCCAACGCCAAGCGCACGGCGCAGCTTGGGGGCCAGCAGCAGGGCAGCGATGGCCCGCAACTGACACTGCAGGACACCGACTACCCCGGCCAATACTGGTTTGAAGACAACAACCAGGCGCAGCGCGTCGCACGGCTGATGATGGAAGCGCTGGAGCTGCGCGACAAGCAGTTCGATGGCGAAGGCAGCGTGCGTACGCTGGCGACCGGCACGCGCTTCAAGCTGACCGACCACTTCGATCACGATGAGGGCGACCAGCGCTTTGCCGTGCTGGCCGTGACGCACCAGGCACGCAATAACTTCAACGACCGCTTCGGGCAGGTGCTGACTGAAACGCTCGGAGCATTGAAGGATGGCGATGTGCTTGGCGCCGGCAGCAACAAGGGCGCGGGCGAAGACGCCACGTTCTACCGCAACCACTTCACCGTAGTGCGCGACAGTGTGCCCGTGCGCCCCCAGCAGAGCGACGAGCAAGGCCGCGCACTGCACCCGCGCCCGACCGTCAACGGCAGCCAGACCGCACTCGTGATTGGCGCCGATGGCCCGGTGCATACGGACCGCGACCACCGCATCAAGGTGCAATTCCACTGGCAGCGCGGTGCGCGCTCGGCCAGCCGCCAGTCCCACCCCGCTGGCGATGACAACGCGCGCGCCAGCGCCGGCCTGGGCGCCTGGGTGCGCGTGGCCGCGCCGGTGGCCGGCCCCAACTGGGGTGGCGTGGCCCTACCGCGTGTTGGCCAGGAAGTGCTGGTGGAATTCCTGCAAGGCGACATCGACCGCCCCGTTGTGGTGGGCGCCGCTTACAACGGCACCGGCCAGACCGACGCACAGTACAACCAGAACCAGGCCGGTGCAGCCGGCGCTACCGGCAACGCACCCGCTTGGTTTGCCGGCGACAGCAAGAGCCAAGGCGCCTACGCTCACAACGCGGTGCTTTCCGGCATCAAGACGCAGGCGCTTGCGGGCAGCCAGGCAGGCACATCGGGCTACAACCAGCTTGTGTTTGACGACACAGCAGGCCAGGGCCGCACGCAGCTCAGCACCACGCAGGCCGCCACGGGCCTCGTGCTAGGCCACCACAAGGAACAGATCGACAGCGCGCGTCAGGCGGATCTTGGCCACGGTGCCGCGCTGGCCACCGACGACAGTGGCAGCGTGCGCGCCGGTGCCGGTCTCCTGCTGACCGTGCACAGCGCTGGCACCGATGCGGCATTGCAGGACAGTGAAGCCGCCGCCAGCCAGATCGAAGCGATGAGCGACCTGGCCGAATCCCTGGCTGAAGCCGCGCAGAAGCAGAAGGCCGGCCTGGCAGATGAGCCGGCCGCCAAGGAACTGCCCGCGCTCAAGCAACTGCGTCACACCACCGAAGTCCTTCGCCACACCGAGAGCGCCGGTGAAGGTGCCCAGGCCGTTGCCTACAGCGAGCCGCATCTGCAGATCTCCGCGCCCAAGGGCATCGTCACCACAACGCCCGCCGATACCGTGATCGTTGCCGGTACGCAGGTGATGCTTGCCGCCAAGCAGGATGTGAATGTGCCGGTGGGGGGCAACCTGTCTGTTGCTGTGGCCGAAGGGCTGAGCCTGTACGCGCATGGCAAGTCGCTCGGGCAGGCGGGGGATGCCACACCTGGTATCGCCATGCATGCCGCCAGCGGCAAGGTGGGATTGAGCAGCCTCAAGGGTGAAAGCCACCTCGTGGCCGAAAAGGCTGTGACCGTGGCATCCACGCAGGCCAGCGTGACGGCCGAGGCCAAGCAGTATGTGCTGGTCAATGCAGCCGGTGCGCAGATCAAGGTGACCAACGGCACGATTGAGCTGCATGCGCCTGGGATGGTGACGTTCAAGGGGGCGGGGCATCAGTTTGTGGGGCCGGGTGGGGCGGCGGTGCATAACAGCTTGGCGCAAGGCAAGCTGAAAGGGTGCAGTGTCCAAGAGGACGGTGCCGCCACCAGTGGTGCAGGGTCGGTGTCGCGTTGAATGACCAGAGCAATGACATGACGAATCGCATGTTGGCCGGCTTTGCAGATGTGACGTTGAGCGCCGTACCTGCCGAAGGGGCTGTACCGCCCCCCGATTATCTGGCGCGGTGCCGGGAACTGGCCGCTGGCTATCACATGCTTCAGCAACAGTTGCCGCAGGAACGTCCATTGCGCGCGTACTTGTTGTTTGATGCGTGGGAGGGCAATCCCCTTGCAGCTGAATTGTCCGAGCAGTGGCCCGAGGCCGTCAGTGGGCGTGAGGCCGTTCCCGATGATTTCTACGCGGGCCGAGAGGACGAGGCGCCTTGCCTTGTGCCGGTCCCGGATGACTTGTTGCTGGATGCCGATTCCGACAGTCTGGTGCAGGCACGTGCTCAGGAGGCTCTGGCACGCTGGCTGGAAGATACAAGCAAGCAAGCCAGTCAGCGACTGGCGCGTCAGTACCTCTGCGCGGTCTTGTTCAGCCCGGAGTCAGCTATACGGGTTGCCCAGCATCTTGCCCTGCTGGGGTTTCAGTACGTGCCGGGTAGTCACACTGCGCGACTGTTCCGCTATCAGGATCCACGTGTGATGCAACGCGTGTGGCCGACTCTGTCGGCGGAGCAGCAGAACACGTGGCTGGGGAAAACGCAGGCGTGGTGGTCGTTGACGCAGCCATGGGGGCCGATCGCAGATTTGTCCGCAACAGAAGATAGTGTTACTCCAGCACCAGTGTGGTTCAAAGCGCAGAGATGTGCCGCGTCGGCTGTGCCAGCCACGGTGCCTCCGCTCAACCGGTTGATGAACGCCACCCAATGGCAAGCGGCGCATTCATCGCCCGTTGGGAACCGCGTGTGGGCAAGGTTTGCACAGCGCGGGATCGCTGCTCAAACGCAGCCCAATGCGGCGAGCATGACCCGTTTGTTGGACAAAGGACAGGAACTGGGGTTGGTGGATTCCAACCTGCAGGATTTCATCTGGTGTAGCTGGCGGCCGATTCTGCAAAGCGTGCAGGACGGTATCGTCAGTAAGCCGATTGATTGGGACGCGCCACTGTGGCGTGATGTGCTGGCACGTGTTCTGCAAGCGTTGCGTGATGACCCCGATGCGGGGTTTGCCAGCCTGTTTGAAGACCGTGAGCAATTCGCATGAGGACGCATTTCCATGACAGCTGAAAAAGTCTGTGCAACACCTTGCAGTGACTGCGATCGCAAGGGGCTGCCTATCTTGTTCACGCGATATGCAGTTGCTTACAGTGCTCAGGAAGCGAACATGGTGCTGCTGAAGCAACTGAGCCCCACTGGACAACTACAAGCTAAGCCTGGCGGTGTTGCTATAGGCACAGCGCTCTATAACGTACGTATGTTGCGGGCTGGCTATTTGTACGTGCACGTTGATCGAGGCCCTCTCATCTGTACCGAGGACGAATGGAAGGGCTATGTTGTGCACCCGCAAGGGTATCTGAAAGAGTTCGATGTGTTTTTGCCGGGAAAGACGGCGCCGAAGATCGCTTGCGCACGTGATTCTCGACAAGCGAACAACAGCATGGTCTGGATCAGAGATGCAAAAAAAGTCAAAAAGCTCTGGTATCTGTTCAACCCAGATCCGATCGACTATGAGCATTTCAAAAGCGTGATTGCAGCTGATCCCGCCAAGTACATGAAATCGTTCGACGTGGCCGGCTGGGCTAATGGCAACACGAGTCAGCCGAACACAACGCAGCCGGGGCTGCTAAACGGGCAGGTTGCTGAGTTTGCGGCGTTGGCGAATTCCAGGTTGAGAGATGCGTTGGATCCTTTGCTGTATGGCCTGATGGGGAGTACGCCGCAGGAACGCGGGTGGGGCGATTACCAAGAGGAGGTCTCCACTCCGCTAATGACTCTGGATGGCTACGCCTCAGGTTTCGATGAAACCTCTACAGTCACGCGAATCGGTCCGACCTATGAGAAGGCCCATGGAATCCGTCTGAAGCAAATGGCCGCGTTTCTGCAGCAGAACCAAGGAGCGGTAGTCGCGTGTGAAGATGCTATGGGCATCACTCAAGAGTTGGGGCATCTTCAGGGGGAGGCGCAGACGGTCTATACAGCGTGGCAGGCGGAGAGCTCCCCGGGATTCGATAAAAGCGTCAGTAACGAATGGGTGTACCAAACTGCCATCGGTGCGCAAGGATTGCGCGACCTTGTAAAAAAAGGGGCAATAAAAAGGGCGAGCGAGCACATTGATACTTGGAACAAGATGCGACGCCCTGCCCCGATCGCTTATCGAGATGCCGCGACGCGCGCCAGAGAGGAAGCCCGTCGAGACGCCGCGATTGCCCGCAATCAGCAGGCTGAGCGAGACCGAGCAGCTGCAGCCGGCGATGCAGAGTTCAAAGAACTGTTTGATTCGGTATCTGCCGCAACGATTGTTGAAAAACAAGGTGAGAAGTACGAAGCCACGCAAAATCTGCAGGAGATGTTGGGGCGCGATCAGGTTGCGTGGCTTGATTCGGCTTCGCTTAAGCGCGCGATAGCGCTATACAGCGCAAAAGATGCCCAGGTCAACCAGTCAGGAGGCGGTGCAGATTTGAGTTTGGAGTTGGCGCACTGCATGAGCGGTACGGAGGCCAACAAGGCGGGCAAAGCATGGCTTGCGAAAGTAGATTTATGGGACGACAACGTGCTAGGTAAAACGCTGTCTTTCAACAATGCGCCTTATCGCCAGCAGATGAAGGCGCAGACGCAGGAATCACCTTCCGCGCAAGTTCTTCCAAATGCAGAGCCAACCACAAGTCTTGCTGACGCGATCACGGACAAGCTGAAGCCATTTGCTGCACGGGCTTCTTTGGGTGACAAGGCACTGGGCTTCATGGAAACGTTTCCACGTATCAGCGAGAGCGCTAAATTCCGCAAGCTCGCCTGGCCATTGCATATTGCGTCGCTCATGAGTGTGAAAATGATGGAGACCGTTAAAGGTCTTCCTGTCCCACAAGTGGAGGCTAAGCTGACGAGATTCATTGTGTCGCTTGGTGTAACCACCCTCGGCCGGACAGCGGCTCAGTACGCAGGAACCCTAGCGCAAGCGAACCGCGACCGTGTTCGTAACGTAGAACGAGGTCTTTCCCGGGGCGCAAGCAAGGCCGATGTGTTTAAAGCTGCGCCGAACGCACGCGCCGCCGCGCTTGCGGGTTTGTTGGATGTGAGTTTCGCGATCATCAAGGGTTCCCAGTTCCAGACGAAAATGGACGCCCGAACCGCGATAGAGTTGGTTGGTAATATATTGCAAGGTATCGGAAGCTTATCGGATTGGAAGGCTAAAGCGTATGAAGAGACTATCTTCAATGGAATAAAAGCCCACAACCTCTTCTCAGCTCCTGGAATGAAAGAAACATTCGAGGGATTGCAAGCTTTTCAGCTCAAAGCGTTGCGAATGACGGCGTTCAAATTTCTGGGGCCAGCAGCGTTAATCTCTGCAGGGCTGGACGTGTTTGATGCTTGGACTTCCGGGAAGAGAGGGAGTTACACTCTGATGGCAGCCCAGATTACAAGTGTGGCTGGCACCGTTTTTACAGTCATTGGTACTGGCGTTGCCGTTTTTTCAATTGGGAATAGCGCGCTGATAGCCATGGCTGCAGTTTTGGGGTTGATTGGGGCAGTTCTTACCGCCGCAGCCGTTATCGCAGTCCTAATCCTCAAGGAGGATGATTGGATTACTTGGCTGCGCGACAACCCATTGAGCTTGAGTCGGAAAGGAAAAAAACCAATACACGGTAATATGGGCGACACGCTTCAGAAATTGGCGAATGCGCAGTCTGGAATTTAGGTGGACAAAAAATGTTTGTACGTGAGAACGCTTACGCGCGAAAAAGAAATCGCTCTTCTGAGGAAGGTCGCAAGTACCTCAATGTTGAAGGGCAGCGCCAATGGCGTGTTGACGAGCCTAGCGATGCGGAGGGCGTAAGTCTCCCAGGGCGATGTGTTTTCGCACAAAATGATGCGTACTTGGAAATTTGCAACCCAGGGTGGGACCTGCAATGGCGGGCAGGCATTGGGAATTTCTTTGTCGTGATTCCCGCGTTGTTAATGATATGGTGGTGGTTTGGTTTCGCTATTTATCCACTAATATCAGATGGAGTCATTTTCTTTTTTGTGAAAACCTCTTTGGGGGAGGGGGATAAGGTCCTCTTGTGGATGGGGTGGCTTCTGTTCTTTCCATTGGCCATTGGTTGTGGATTCTTGCTGTACCTGTGGTTCTTTGTCGGTGGAATGCGCACAGCATTCTTCACGCTGGCGCGTGGCCGCATTCGGTTTAACCGATCGAAGAGAAAAATATACGTATTGCGACCGAAATATTGCGGTGGCAACGTTGTTATTGATTGGGAAAAAGTCGTCGCATTGCTGAAGCCTGAGGGTGTTCGGCGGGGGGATAAGGAAACGGTCCAGGCGATTGCGCTATATCACCCGTCGTCTGATCAGGCTGGGGGCGATTCCAATGAGGATGCGATCTTTGTTGGCCCAACGCTGTTGTTCAGGGATCTGCAAGCGGCCGGCATGTGGGAATACATTCGCCGCTACATGGAGGAAGGGCCCACAGTCGATCAGATTCCATCGAACGCCCCCTCAAATTACATGCACGTCCCTCGCTATCTGCCGCAGGAATACACGACTTATTGCGGCAAACCCAGTTGGCGTCAGTATGTTTTGGAGCAAAAGCCCGGCTTCATGGAGGCTACGTGCCACATGATGAGCCAAGTGACATGCGTATGGCCGCGATTCCCTAAGGAGTGGGAGAGTGACTCCGGCCTTGGTGAGCCAGAAGACCGCCCTGTGCAAACCGGCGCCGTCATGACCGCGATTGTGTATCGAGCGCAGGGCCGATTGTCCCCAGAGGATAATATCGAGTTCTTGCGGCACTGGGGAACGAAGGACGCTCTGAGCGAGGCAGTGTCCGAGGCTGCGTAGATCTCGTCACGCGTGAAGGCGCGGCGACTTCCGCTCGCACTTTGGTTGGTATACCGTGAGGTTTCCCAAGATGTCTCAGGGCAATCCTGATTTTCGTGTGCTGCTACCGGAGTGGAATCAGCCCGAGCCATATTTCGAATTTCCAAATGCAAAGAAGCGCACGTTGCAGGCTCAACGAAAGCCGTGGCGCCTTGCTCCTGACAATAAGAATCAGCCGGTGCATTTGGTTGCAAGTACTTGCGAATCACTATTGAACGTCTATCCAGACGCCATCGAAATCGGGTCCCCGCTAGGATCAGAGGGCAAGACTATTTTTGGAACATTGTTCTTGGTAAGCATGACGGTTTTCATGGTCATGTTTGTGTATGCAGGGGTTGCGATATGGGATCCGCATGAGCCCATGCTCATAGGAACGTCTGCGCTGATGTTTTTCGCTTCGGTCATTGCGTTTCTCGCGGCCGCGGCTTGTTTCAAGATCGTATTCTTCTCGCCACGTGACTTGCCAGTGCTCTTCAATAGGAAAACGAGGCAAGTCAGCTTCATTCAACTTCAACCATTCATCTTCTTACGGTTCTGGAAAGTGCAGCGTGTCGCTGAGCCACGTACGTACTCATGGGATGACGTCAAGGCACGCAGCTACAAGATGACCCAGTTCACTGGAGCAGCTGCGAGACAAACGTATTTCCTGACCCTGCTCTGGGGTGAGCCGAGCAAGCCAAATCTATGCAAGGAAATCGTGAACATCGGCTACGCAGGCTGGTGGGAAGACGCCGTGCTCTGGCGGCTCTACGAGCATATCCGTCGCTACATGGAAGAAGGCGGCGCACCGATTCAACCGGGGGAGAGGTTGCGCCGCTCGGGTGTTGGCAAGGTGCCGGCATTCTCGCCAGAGCTCATCGCAGCAGCAGGCGGAACAGCAGTGAGCGATCACGAGGTCGGAAAGCTGGCGAATCGCGGATAAGCGGCGAATGGCGCTTGACGGTGGCCCACCCATACTGCCCGGCGAAACACTGCGCAAGCCGGTCAATAGTCGTCAGTCGATGCTGTTTCCGACGGACGTGATTGCTGCTGCGGGTGGTCCTGCTTTGAGCGTCGCCGAGGTGGAGAGGTTGGCAGGATTTGAGCCTGAGCAGCTGCGCCAAGCGAGTGCAACTGCTTCCACATGAATCACGATGCCTGAAGCTACAGACAGCCCACCCAGCGAGATCGTTTTCATCGGCGCGGTTCTCACCTTGCTGATCGTTGTGGCGGCTCTCTTGTTGATTGTCTTTGGGTTTGCCGACCCTTACCCATTGGGTGGCATGCAAAGTGCGCGATGGTGGTGGCTGCGCTACCCGATGGTCTTCGCTGCCGTGATGCTGTGCGTAACGTTGCAGACGATCATTGCCAGTCGGATCGATGACGTAGATTTTGCGAAGGAGTTCGATAGAGCGACGGACGGAATGAACGCGATTCTGTTTGCGGCCGGGCTTGTCGTCGTCACCTTCGGTGGCGGCACTCTCATGAACCTGTACAACGCTTCATACGGTGAGGGGGCGATTGTGAAGGCAAAACGCATCAGCACGTTCATTGTTCCAGGCGGCCCTCGCAGCATCAGCCGCACCGAGGTTCAGTACGAAGTTCTGGAGGGTTCGTTAAAAGGGGAAACCCTTTTCTTCAGCTGGAGCGGCACGAGCGGACACGGGACTCGCGCCGACGACGGCAAGCCCGCTTTGCTCTCGCTGAAAAGGAGTTGGATGGGGACTTCTGTGCTCGGTGTGTATGACCAATAGATCAGCGTCCCGGGGTGGTCGTAACTGGCATCGAGCGCTTCGGGCGCCGCACAGTCGCCACATGAAGATTTAGAAACAATCCCCCCAAATCCACCCGCCCTGCGTAGCATCACCACCGTCGAATCCCATCGCAGCCAAGCGAGGATTGCCCTATTTTCAAACGCACCAACATGGCCCCACTGCTTCGCGTTGCAGTTGCCCCGATCCTTGCAGTGCTGATCGCCAGCCCGGCATTGGCAGGTGACGACGCGCCGCTTCAGGTTTCATACCGGCAAGTCCTCACCGAGTACTTCAAGGACGCGCCCAGCGCTGCCAGGAAGTACGACGGCCATCGCCTTGAGTTCAAGGGGCAGGTGTACCCGCTGTCCGACGACAGTTTGAACACGCTGGCCGTCACTGAAGACCTCAAGGTCGGCGCGCCGTTTCAAGATGACCAGCGCGACGCGTTGAAAGCTGTGTTTCCGGACAACAAACTTTCGGCGTACAAGCCCAGCAAGGACATCACGCTGGATTGCCTGAACCGGCAGTTCGTTGGCCTGACGCTTGCCCTGACCGATTGCCGCGTCACCAAGCCCTGACCGTTCTCCCGCATTTGCCTCTTCGCTTCTGACCATGGCTTCTCTTCCGTTTGAACAACTGCTCGCCCCGCTGCCAGGCGCTCAACCTTGCGGCGAAGATATGCTCTTCTCTGCCGAGTTCGACAGCATCCAGGAGGCGCGCCGCTTTGATGACCCGTCGCTCGACCAGGGCGAGTGGGTGACCGAGATCAAGGAGGCCGACTGGCGCGCCGTGATCACCGAGGGCACGTCGCTGCTGCAGAACCGCACGAAGGATTTGCGCCTGCTCGCGTGGCTGACCGAGGCCCTGTCGAAAGAGCGCGGCTTCTCTGGCCTGCGCGAGGGCTATGAGCTGATCTCGGGCCTGTGTGAACAGTATTGGGAACACATCTATCCGCTGCCCGAGGCGGACGACCCTGAAGCCCGCACGGGCAGCATGGCGTGGCTGGCCGCACGCTCAAGCCAGTTGATCCGCGAAGTGCCGCTGGTGGATGCCTCCAAGGGTGGCTACAACCTCGTCGATTGGGAAGTGGCAACCAGCTTGGTTGAGGCGATCCGCCGCGATCCGGATCAGGCCGATGAACTGTCTCGCGGCAAGGTCACGCAGGAGCAGTTCGAGGCCGCCAAGCGTGCTACGTCACCGGCGTTCTACAAGACGCTGCATGACGATGTGGTGGGTTGCGGGGCAGCGTTGCTGCGGCTGCAATCCGTGCTCGATGGGCGTGCTGGGGACCATGCCCCGAGCTTCCGCGCTGCGCGTGAGACGTTGCAGACGGTGCGTGCGCTGGTCGAGCGCTTCGGTGGCAAGCCCGAGCCCAAGCCGGCTCCGGTGGAAGCCAAGGCAACCCAGCAAGCTGCCGGGCCGGCAGCAACGGAAGCGGTTGTTGCAACTGTGGTGGGCCCGATCCGCTCGCGCGCGCAAGCACTGGATCAATTGCGTGAAGTGGCGGAGTTCTTCCGTCAGACCGAGCCGCACAGCCCGGTGGCCTATCTGGCCGCACGTGCCGCCAAGTGGGGCGACATGCCGCTGCATGCCTGGCTTCGTACGGTGGTCAAGGATGATGCGACGTTGTCGCAGATTGAAGAGCTGCTGGGTTTGGGCGATCCGTCGCCTGACAACGCGAGCTGATCGTTGGTTGGTATCGCCCCAGCCTGGCGTGGAGCTTGGCGTGGGGTCTGAGGCGGTGGCGTGTCGATCGAGGGGCCTATGAGCTGCTCGAACAACCGCCGCACCCACTCGATCCGCAACTGCTAGAGCTGCAGCTACTCGAGCTACCGCTGCTAGAGCTGCAACTGCTCGACGTGTCGCTTCCCGAGCCACCGGAACCGATTGGCGCTACTGGCCCACCCATCACCAATCTGTGGTCGGCCCAGGCCGTACCGACCAGCACGCTAGTGCCGGCCAACGCCGTCATCCACAGCAGATCAGTCTTCGACCAACTGGCATCGGAGCCCTGCTGGCCGCGTTGACGGTATACATCGAGCGCAGCGTCGGCTGCAGCAGTCGGCCCGGCGCTACCGACACCGACCAGTCGTGCGGTCAACCACCAGTACGCGAATCCGAACGACGCCATTTCGATCAGCAGCCACATCACCGGACGATCCCGGGTCAGGCCGACAAAGACTTTCGCCACACCGAGCCCGAGTACCAGCAGCAGAATCGCCCACGCTGCCAGCGTCGTTGCGCGCATGGAGCCAGACGTCCACATCCATCCCTGACCTTGCAGCCGCGCGGTCATGTCGGAGGCTTCACTGATGAGCTGGTCCCGAAAGCTCGGCCATGGCGAGCGGTGCTGTTTCTGCTGGGTCAGCCATCTCCACGCGCTCATGTGGCGCTCGGGCGCTTGCTCCGTGTTTGCGACCACGTAGGTCTTGCGGTCACGGCCTTTCTTCGATGGATAGGCAATGCGGATCGCACTCGCGTCGAGTAGCGCCAGCGTTGCGACCTGCGCCATTCGCGAAGCGTCGCCTGCAATGAGTGCGGCCTCGTCCGGCGTAAGTGCGTGCGGTACGCTGACAAGCGCTACTCCCCGCGGGCAACGCGAGTACGTGAACCGGTGCAGGCCCCGGATCGACAGACACGCGATCACGCACACGCCCAGATAGAACGCGAGAAAAAGCGGCCCCGGATAGTTCAGCACGCCGATATCCGGCGCCGCATGCGTGGTGATGGCGATGAGGGCGACACCGATCGCGAGCCACACGAGCGGCGGGATCCGGCGAACGATCGACACGCTTGGCGGCGCGGCCATGTTGAATGGACGCCAGGCGCGGCCATCCTGCTCCGGCGCGTTGTCCTCCTGAACGTGCTCGGGCGGTGTTGGCCAAACATCGGGAGGCGGTTCAACGCCGAACGTACTCCGGTAGCTGTCGAGCGTTTGCTGATAGTGGCGCGCGTAGGTGTCCTCTTCGTCCGGCGCACCGATGCCCGGCGCATGGTGGAGCGGAGCGCGCAGCACGTCCGCGCAGAACACCGTCCAATAGTCTTTTGAATACTGCAGGTGCAGATGCCATGCGGCATCGATCGCCTCTGATGGCGTGACCGGGTGCCCGGCATGCACTGCCAGATAGGCGAAGCGCTTGTACTCTTCGATGACGGTCAGCGTGAACAGCGTCGACCACCCTTCGGCTTCTGCCAGGCGGCGGCTGAACGGCATCGGCGCATCAGGCGCATCGAGCGAATACTGGCTCAGCCGAAGCAGGCAGGCATCGCGCTCCGCATTGGTCAGGGTCGCCTGGGGCGCGGATGCGGGATCGGGGGAGGTGGAGAGAGGGGCCAATGTCATCGGTGGCTGATCAATCGCAGTGGGTGCGCCTTGGTTGCGCTCCTTGGCGGTCCGGGCGTTTCTTCACCCATTGTTGGTGGGTTTGGATGATTCGCTGCCGGACCGCGCGGGCTGACGGGCGCCAGACTAGTCCTGTTTCTGCTGTTCCAGCGCGCGGTACACGTCGCGCTCGCAGCGGCCGAAGTCAAAGCTTCGCAAGCGCAGGTGGCGGTTGCCGTATTCCCCGGCGGCCATCATTTCCGGGATGGGGCGTAGGGGGCCCGCCATCAGGCGCATGAGCGTCTGGGAGATCACCAGGAGCACCATCGGCGCCAGGCTGAAGAGCCCCATCATGATCCCCGTGATGGAGATGGCCTCTGCGAAACCGAACTCACCTCCTGCCAAAATCAGCATGACCACGACCATCAGGATGCCGGAATAGCCGAGAAGGCCGATCGCCTCGCTAAAGCCCGGCCTCCTGTTTGACAGTACCGCCTCCAGCGGCTCGGGCAAGTTGCGTGGGCGCTTCGCGACATAGACAGTCTGCGGCTCGCGACGACCTGATAAACGCAGGCCCCACGCCGAGAACACATCGTTGTCCCACCAGCCGGCAGCAAGCACGCGCATGCCGTTAAGGCCCGCAAAATAGGGCGCATTGGACGAAACCGAGCGGCCCGTGACTTGGTATTCACAGAAGTGGATGACCCGATCGTCCGTCAGCGTGATGACGACAGGCGTCACGCGGTAGTAGGTCTCTCGCGAGATATCGTCGTCGGTGTAGTCATGCGCATTCCGTGCATCGGAAGCGACGGTCCATCCCATCGCCTCATAGGCATTGAATGCCGCGTTATCCACCTGTACGGAGCGAATGATGCCGCTGACGATCGCGACAGGCGCACCCTGCCGTCGACTGGCAAGCCAGTGCTCAAGCTGCTGCCAAGCCCATACCAGATGACACCAAAGCCACCAGATGCGCTCCTTCAATGGTGAAAATTGCGTGATGCGCTCGGGTAGCCTCGCTGCGGGGTCGCAGTATTCAAGCCGGATCTGGGGGGCGGCACGCCTTTCGCCAGCCGGCTGTCGTGGGGCGGCAGGCGACGGTTCACGCAACCGTGCCCGCCGGCGCGCATCCTGCTGCGTCACTGACTCGCCCGAAACTCAATCCGCCGATTGCGCGACCGCCCTTCATCCGTGTTGTTCGCCGCCACGGGTTGATCCGGCCCCACACCAATCGCCGTCAACGTGCCTTGCTCGGCACCCTTGGCAATCAGGTAGTTCTTCACCGTCTCTGCACGCGCCTGGCTCAGGTTGAGGTTCATTGCGCGGCTGCCCGAGTTGTCGGTGTGGCCGACGATCTCGATCTTGCGGCCGTTCAGGCGCGGCAGCACGGTGTACATCTCATCCAGAATCGCACGGCCCTTGGGCGTGAGCGTGGCGCTGCCGGTTTCAAACTCGATGATGCGGTTGGCCAGCGTCTTGTCCAGCAGGCCCTGTTCGGACACCGCCGCCACGCGCAGGCCGTTCTTGATGGTGTAGCTCTGGCCCAGCGTGGTGGCCATGTCGCTGGTGATCTGCTGGCGCTGCGCCTCGTTGCCCACATCACCATGCAGCGAGACCTGCGTGCCATCGATGTTGAGTTGACCGCGGTTGACCTGCTTGATGGCCGGCGACAGGATCTTCTGCACGTTGGCCGACCAGTTGGGCGGCGATACCACGTTGCCCACCTCGATCTGGTCCAGCACGTTGGCGCTGCCATACAGCTCGCGCAGCTTGGCCAGCACGGTGGCCTTGGTGGCCTCGTCAGGCACCGTGCCACCGGCGACGACCTGACCCGGGGTCGGCGTGGCCGCCGTGACCGTTGCGGCAGCCGGCGGCTGGTCGCCCGGGGCAGCAAAGGCGAAGCCGGGCAGCGCGGCGAGACACGCCACCAGAATCGCTGCTGGCCGGAAGCCGCGCTTGATTGCATCCAGACCCATGTTCATTCTCCGATGAAGACTTCGCGGAAGGTGTCGACCGCCACGCGCAGCGAGAGCTGCGGTTGATCCAGGTAACTCACGAACTTGGCCAAGCCGTACTCTCCGCTCACGTGCTGGTCGACCCATTCCGGATCGTCGATGTTGATGTTCTGCTCGGCATACGCCAGCGGCGACATCACGCTGTGCAGCGTGCGCGACGATGCGCCGTTGAAGCCGATGACCAGGCGCTCGGCGCCGTTGATCTCGCCCAGGAACAGCGAGAGCTCGAAGTCCGCACGCTGCAGGAAGCGTGACACCAGTTCCAGCCAGAAGCTGGCCACCAGACTGCGGTACAGCGGATCGGCTGGCAGGGGCAGGGTGAGCCCTTTCTCCAGGCGCGATGAGCCATTCGACATGACCGGCTGCAGCAGCGTGCCAAGTGCGAGCAGCGTGCGGCGCAGGCGGATGTTGTGGCCCTCGGCGCGCAGCATCTGCTCAAGCCCTGAGACGGTCTGGAAGTCGATGAAATCCGAAAAGCTGGCGTCGTAGGCCTGCGTGCCGTTATCGGTTTCCACGCTGTGCTGCCCCTCGGCCAGCAGGCGCAGGCCCTCGGTGGCATCCGAGGCCTGGCCGAGCGAGATCATCTGCTGGCCGGCCCGCGTCCACAGGCGGGCCAGTGCGATCGGGCTGCGCGCGATGAAGCTGATGGGGCGGTCCACCTCCATCGCCGCCGCCGTCAGAAACGGAAAGCGGCGCGAAGACAAGTCGCTGCTGGCCATCAGCGTGCCGGCAATCGCCAACCGGCTTTGCGAGCCCAGAAAGGCGAATTGCACCGGCTTCCACGTGTCGTAGGTGGTCTTCCAGTCCGGCGCCTCGGCCAACAGCTCCATGCCTTGTGCCAGCCAGCGGTCGAGCGTGTCGAGCAACTGGACGTTGTTGGCGCTTTTGACAAAGTCGCCGCGCGATGGAAGCTTGCCGAAGTACGAAAGCTGCAACTGCGTCAGGCTCATTGTGCCGTCCCCCCTTGCTCTTCCGTCACGGCGGACCGGGTTGCGGCCTGCGTCTGAGCAGGGGCCGGTGTGCGGCCCGCCGGTGGCGAGCCAGCCGGGGCGGGTGGGGTGGAGGTGTTGAGCGGTGCGTTCATGTCGGCAATCGACGTCGGCAGGCGCAGGCCGCGCAGGCCCTGGCCTTGCGGCGAGTCGGAAGCCGTTGTGCCGCCGGTCTGCGGGCTGCTGATGATGCGCAGGCTGATGGCAACCGTCAGGCCGTCCTTGGTCCACGACAGATCAAAGGCGCCATCCGGGCGACGCTTGCGCTGCGCGGTGGCTATCAGGCGCTCCAGGCCAAAGCGGCCCGGCTCGTTGAGCAGTTCCACCGTGCGGCCGTCAAACGTGGTGGCCGTGACCTTCGCCCCAGGCGTGCCTTGCGGGTTCGGCCACACGAAGTTGGCCCACTGCGGCGGCGTGTTGCGATAGCGCAGTTGCTGGCCGTCAATCTCGATCGTGTATTCGGTGGCGCCTTGCGATGGCACCGGCAGGATCTGGAACACCGTCTGCGGGGCGGCAGCGGCTGCACCTCCGGCACCGCCACCCGCTGCGCCGCCCGTGAGCGGCGCGATCCAGCGTGTAAAGCCAGTCGTGAACTCGGGCACGAACGACAGCCCCAGGTCACCCCACGTGCGGGCGGCAAGCATGTCGCCACGGCGCACCGACAGCGGGCCGATGGTCGTGCTGGCGAACTTGGCAATCGAGCCATCCGGGCCGAACACCTGGCCGATTTCGGCTGCGCTGGCTTCGATCTTGGCGTTGGCCGAGAACGGGTACTTGTCAGCCAGCGTGGTGGCAAACGTCTGGTAGACCTGCGCGTTCCACACCTTATTGATTTCTGCCGTGGCCGGGCGGATCACCACCGCATACGACTGCAGCAGCGGACGCACCAGCAGCGGGCGCAGCGTTGCGCGCTCGCTGTCGGTCATGCCGGTCAGCATCTGTTCGTCCACGTACTTGAGTGTGTCGGCCAGCTCGGAGCCGCTGCCGTCCAGCGTCTGCTGCATGAGTTGGCGCGCACCCGGGCCTGGGTCGCCCTGGTTCTTGATGAGGTTGAAGCGCGTGCGCACCTTGGACAGCGAATCCATGTAGCCACGCAGCAGCGACTTGTCGTCACGCACCATCACCACGCGGGCCAGGCCAGAGAATTCCTTGCCCACAGGCCCCATCGGGATCGCGCCGGCATCGGCGATGTTGCCCGTGTCGACATTGATGTTCACCTGCGACGGCGTCTGGCGTGCGAAGAGCTGCTTGAACCAGCCCAGCACGCCGGTCTTGGCCTGCTTCAGCCCCGCATTGAGCATCGACGGGTTGTCCCACGAAGTCTGGTCGTAGGCGGTGTCGAGCACCTTGCGGATCGGCGAGTTGGTCGGGTCGCCCAGCAGGTTCATGCCGGTGACGGCCTGGTCGAAGCCGGTGAAATCCTGAATGGCCACGCCCTGCATGAAGCGCTGCCACTCGCGGGCGTACTCGGTCTTGTACATCGTGACCAGCGCTTTCTGGATCTGCTCGGGGCTGCCTTCCAGCGTCAGGTCATCCCGTGCCGCCACGTTGAGCACCCAGTCCTTGGTCTGCAGCTCCTTGTTGGCGGCTTCACGGATGGCGGGCTGCACATAGCCGAGCCACGCTTCCTTGGTGAAGGTGCCGGGCACGGCGTAGCTGCCGGCCACCACACCCGCGCCGGTTTCACCGACGATGCGGGCGACCGTCATCGGGGCGTAGCGCGTGGAGGCGCGCGCCTTGATCTCGGCGTAAGCGCGTTCGCGGGCCGGCATGCCGCGCACCACGCGGCGCAGGTTTTCCCGCGTCTGGTCGACCAGCGAGAGGTTGCCCTCCAGCATCGGCCAGTTGTCGTCGTTGACGTGCGCGAGGAAGAACGACAGGTTGCGTTCCGCCGAGCGGATCATCTGCTCGCGCGGCATGTTGCCCCGGTTGTCTTCCAGCCAGCCGCGCCAGAAGCGCGTGACCTGGTCGGTCAGGTGCGCAATTTCCACATGGCGCTTGTCCGACAGCATCAGGTAGGTCTTGAGCGCGTTGTAGCCGTCTTCCACGTTGGTGGGGGAGGCATCGGTGTAGCGCTTGGCACCGGTCGAAGCGGTGGCTTGGTTTGGCGCGGCCGGCGCGTTGGCGGCAGCACCCGACGCACCACCCACTGTGGCAGTTGCCGTCGTCACAGACGAGGTCATCACCGCACCGGTTTCCGGCGGGCGCACCATCGGCGCGAGTTGATCCGGGTGGGCGTTGACTTCGGCCAGGAAGGTTTCGATGGCGCCGCCCACCGGCTTGAGCATGACCTGGCGCAGGCCGTTGTAGTACTCATCCAGCAGCTTGTGCTGCAGCGTGTCGCCCTGGTACAGGCCCAGCGACAGCGCGAGCGGGTGGTCGTTGCGATAGCGGTCGAGCTGCTCGATGCGGTCTTGCAGCATGTCGAGCGCTTCCAGGCGGGCCTGCAGGTCGACGCGGTTCTGCTGCATCTTCACGATCTTGTCGAGATCGGCCTGCACGTTGGCCGTGAGCGTGCGGTTGCCCATGTAGGACCACGTCCAGCCGCCCAGCATCAGGCCCAGCGCCAGCACCAGCCCGAAGAAGGTGGCGATGCGCAGGCGCGTCTTGGCGGGGCTCGCAAACTGGCGCACCGTCTGGCGGTCCGCAAAGATCACCTTGGAGAACAGGTCGCGCAGGAAGAAGCCGTTCTTGGAGAACACCTCGCGGCTGCGCGCAGCGCCATCGGTCGACAGGCCAAACCGGCGAGCAATGCGCTCGGCCGACGCGCTGTTGGTCGCACCTTCCTGCAGTGCGCTGGTGAAGTAGAAGCCGCGGAACACCGGCTTGTACTGGAACGGGTTCTCATCAAACAGCGTGACCAGGAACGAGCGCAGCGTCGGCTTGATCGACGCGAACTCCAGCGGGAAGCTCAGCAGCCCCGGCGAAAGCTTGTTCTTCTGATGCAGCGCGATCTGCGCCACGCTGATCTCCTTCAGGCCGTCGCACAGCTCGTCAAAGCGCTGGTCGAACATGGCCGCCACATCGGGCTTGGCATCCGGCTCGAAGGGCAGGGAAGAGCCCCAGACGCGGTCGCGCTCCTGTTTCTCGCTGTCGCCAAAGAATTCGGTAAAGCCGGTGATCAGGTCGGCCTTGGTGAACATCACGTACACCGGGGCGAACACTTCCAGGCGCTCCGTCAGCTCTTGCACGCGTTGGCGCAGGTTCTTGGCCAGGTTGATGGCGAACTCGGGGCGGTTTTGCGTGAGTTCCGACACGCTCACCGTCACCACGATCCCGTTGATGGGGGCCTTCGGGCGATAGCGTTTGAGCAGATCCAGGAAGCCGAGCCATTCGCGGCGGTCTTCTTCGTGCACCGAGTAGCGGCCGGCGGTATCGAGCAAGATGCCTTCGGTGGTGAAGAACCAGTCGCAGTTACGCGTACCGCCGATGCCCTGAATGACTGCGCCGCCCTTGTCGGCAAACGGAAACTGCAAGCCCGAATTCAGCACCGCCGTGCTTTTGCCCGCCGCCGGGTTGCCGATCACGATGTACCACGGCAGCTCATACAGCGCGGCGTCTCCCGACAGTTGGCCGAGCTTGGAGCGCTTGATGGTCTTGACGGCTTCAGCCAAGCGCACGCGCAGGGCTTCAACTTCCTCGCGCTTGTCGGGCGTGGCGGCCTTGTCGGGCGTGGCGGCCTGCTCCAGCACGCCTTCCAGCTTCTTGCTGGCCTGACGCGCGCGCCAGCGCTTCCAGAGGTAGGCCACCAGCCACAGCGCCAGCAGCACACCCAGCGCGATGCCGGCCCAGACCAGGCCAATCTCGAAGGTCTGCGCGATCAGCAGCAGAAAGATGGTGAGCACGATCACGCCGAGAACCGACAGCGTGCGTGAGTTGGTCAGGAAGTTTAGGAAGCGTTGCATGTTGCCTTCGGCTCGCGAGCGGACAAAGTCGGATTCGGGATTCGGGGTCAGGTCAGGCGCGGCACCACCGCAATGGCGCCGCGCTGCTGGATGTCGTTGGCGGTGATGGCCAGCACCGGCTTGCCGCTTTGCTGGCTCAACTGGTGCGCCACCACGACAGGCAGCAGGGCACCCGCCGCGCCGACGTAACCGCACGGTGTGCCCAGGGGCAGCAGATCGGCGGCCACGTCCAGCGTGGGAAAGCGTTCAGAGACGATGCGTGCGACCTCCACGGTGCGCACGGGGTGCATGCCGGTGTCGGTGACGACGCTGGCGACGAGCGGTTCCGCATCGGTAGCGGCCGGCTTCGCATCGGCAGGTGGCGTCTTGCTGTTGGCTTCGGCAGGCGCGGCAGCGGCAGCAAGGGTCTCCAGCACGTGACGTACTGCGCCGTTAAGGGCTTCCAGTTGCGGCTGGCCGCGATCGGGCGTCGGCGCCTCCAGGCGGGCCACGCTGGCGCGGGTGATTGTGATGGCGGCCGGTGGCGTGTCGTCACCCGTGCCGTCAACAGACGGCGTTGCCGGAGCAGCAGCAAGGGCCGGCGCGCAGAGCAACACGCCAGCGGCGGCTTCGCCCGGCACGCGGCCATGCTGGCGGTTGGCCTCGAACAACTGCTCCTGTTGCGTCAGTTGCTCCACTGCACTGGGGCCGACCAGCGAGTCGGCCACCACCAGCATGCGCAGCACGCGCTCGTCGCTTGTGCGGTTGACGGCCTGCGTGGCGCGATCAAGCAGCAGCAAGGCATCGGCATCACCCTTGGCGGTGATCGGCTCAAGGGTGAGGTGATTCGTTGGCCAGATCACGCTGATGCGCTGGCGCAGCCAGGCATCTGCGATGGCCTGTTGTTGCGGTGTCCATTCGCGCGGCAGCAGGGCGGTGATGACGAGCCGCGTGGCATCCGGGCCGGCGGGTTCTGGCTGTTGCGCGACGGCATGGGCCGCAAGTTCTTCGGCAACCTGCCCAGCAAGCGTCAACGCGCGCAGCTGTTCGTCCAGCCAGTCCACGTCTGGGTGGCGCTCCGTCAGCTCGGTGCGCAGGTCTTCGATGTCGAGGCCATCCACGGGTGCTGCAAAGATCGGTTGGCCAAAGCCTTGTACATCCGTCAGGCCTGGCTGGGTGCTGGCCTGCACGGCGTCCACCAGCGATGCCGCATCGCTGCCGCCCGGCGCGCGCAATGCACTGGCCAGCAGTACGGCACGCCAGTGGCGCGTTGCATCTTGCGGGTCGGCCGGTGTGCCATCGCTCTTGGCGGCAGCAGCGGGTGCTGCGGCCGAGAGCTCACGCCCGGCCGCCACGTTGGAGCGGATGCCGTCCAGCGCGCGCTTGATGACCCAATAGCCAATCACCATGCCCAGCGGCAGCAGGAACAGGTAGGTGACGATGTCGGCGGTGCTCGGCATGCGGTTGGTGGACTGCCACCACACGATGACGGCAATCCACACCACCACGAACGCTGCCAGCAGCGTCAACCCGGACCGGAAGAGTCGTGCAGCCATGTCGTTCTCAGATGCTGCCCGTGTTGCCTTGGCTCGACAGGAGCGTGGCGCCGCAGGCGGTCTTGTCGCCGTGGCGCGCGGCCTGCTTGCCGTCGATGATGACGTTCGGGTCTCCGGTGACGATGACGGTGGTGCCGCCATGGCCTTGCTTGGGGCAGGTGACCTTGTCGCCCACACAGGCGATGCCCTTGCCGCCCGTGGACGTGTTGCCCGACGCGCTGATCACCACACCGCCGTGGTCCGTCTTGTCACCCAGCAGGATGAAGGGACGTGTCATTGCATGCTCCCCGTATGTGTTCGATTCATCGATTCGTCATTGGCCTGGCGCGTCGGGACGCTTGCCGAGTACGCCCTTGCGACGCAGCTCCACATGGCCCAGGTCCATCATCTTCCAGCGGCCGCCCCACACGAGGCCAACCGACTCCGCCGTTTGCCCATACAACTCGTAGCCGCGCATCGCCCACGGGTCTTTCTCACTGATCACCAGCTTGCCCTCGCGGAAGAACGCGCTGTCTGCTGCCAGGCCGTACTGGTGGTAGCTCTGATACGCCCCAGCCTGTGTGACGTTGCTGCCCATCGCCGCCAGCTTGGCTTGCCGATCGGGGCTGCGGAAGCCTTCGAGCAGCGCCATCTCGTAACCGTGTTCGTCGCGCATGATCTTGTAGACGAGCAGCAGACGCTGGCGGAAATCGGCGTCGAGCAGGTTCCAGTCACGGCTCGCATCGCGGATGGCCGGGCGGATCAGCTCGACCTCGCGCGTGGTGAACACCTCGGGCGGCAACGGCGGCGGCGGGATCAGCCGTTCACCATTGAGCAGCGCAGAGATGTGCGGGTCCGGCTCACGCACCTGGTCATCGTCAAACTCGAACGACTGCTGCTCGCGCAGCGCCAGCGCCACAATGGGTGGCACCGACAGCACACCCATAGCCCCCAGCAGCAACAGTTTCCGGCGCGCCACGAACCGCTTGAACGCAGACGCATTCGACGCTGCGCTGTCCACCGACCCGCGCAACGAGCCCGCCGAGCGCGCACCAACCACGGCCGCACCGGTGCTCAGGCGCTGCCACTGCGCGCGCACAACCGCAGCGCAGCGTTGCCGAACCGACGGCAACAGCAACACGGCAGCCACCACCACCATGGCGACGAAGTAGAGAGCGAGAACAACGAAAACCATACCGACCTGCGGAGCGTAGGCGTTTACATCAATTCAGCCTGATTTATATCTGTATTCAGGAGTTGAAAATATTATGAAACGATAAAAATTCAGCCGATTTTAGGCCCCGTTTTATTAACAAACGATAAAGAAAGAGCGTGTCTTTCCTAAGCATTTGTCTTTCAGCTAGGCCAGACTTAGAATCAGCAGCCACAACCGGAATCGGCATGTTTTGTTGTACCTGATGCTCGGACGTTGTTTTTGAACCGCATACGCTCGCCGCGCATTCTATTTCAATTCTGGACCCGTGATGAGTAATAACGGCGATTTGAAAAAAGAAGGGCCTCCGACGCTCTTCAATTCCCAGTCTGAAACTGATGAGGCTGGTCATACACGCATCCTCGCGAGCCTGGAAGGCAGGGTCGGGGCGGGTGGCAAGCCGCCCAAGCGTTCGGGGCGTCGCTATGGCATCGCTGCGGTCATCGCGGTGCTGGTGGCGGGCGTCGGTGCCTGGGTGGTGCTGAACCCGTCGGGCGATCAGAGTGCACCGCAAGTGGCCGAACACGCGACGCCTGCCACCCCTGCAGCCGCACAGCAGGCCGCAGCCGAGCCCGCACAGGCTACGGCGGCCACGCCTGCAGCGGCTGCCAGTGAGAGTGCCGTAGCTCCCGCGGCCACCATCGTCAACGTGGCCCCCAATGACGAGCACACGCTCGACAAGCTGGGCAAGGATGAGCAAACCGCCAAGGCAACTGCCGATGCTCCTGCAAAGGATGCCCATACCTCGACCACGGCGCAGCAAGCCGTGACGGCCAAATCGGGTGATACGCCGCAAGCCAAGGCGGAAACCGCCAAGCTGGTTGCAAAATCCACCAATACGCCGGTCAAGGTTGCACAAGTTACAAAGGCAAAACCGCAAGCCACGACAAAAGCCAAGAACCGTAAAGGCGGATTGGCGGCGGATGATCCGGATGCCGATTTGCTGGCGGCATTGCTTGCACCGCAAAACGCCAATCAACCAGCCAATCAACCCAATTACAAGGGGAAATAGCCGCTCGGTGGATGTCCGGAAGGGCAATCGCCAGGCGATGTTTGTGTTGCCGGGCGTTAATCAGGCGGCTGGCGCATTGCGAGACAATGCGCCGCCCACACAATGCATGCGCGCCGGCTTCACGTCATCGTTCTTACGTGATGCGCCCGTCGTTGCAGTATCGGACAGCGAATGGACGTAACGACCCTTCTCCAGAACCTCTTTGCGCCGGCGCATCGTTTGTATGCCCTGGAAGGCGAAGGCCCGCTGGCAGACCTGGCGGTGGAAGCGTGGCTCGGCCGCGAGGCGCTCTCCGATTTGTTCGAGTGGCGCGTGGTGGCGGTCAGCGCCAACGCGCGCATTGCGCTCAAATCGCTGCTCGGCCAACGCGTGACGTTGGTCACAACCTTGGCCAATGGCACGCAAGCCAAGCGCACCGGGCTCATCCGCCTGGCTGAGAAGCGTGGTGCAGACGGCAGCCTGACGCGCTACCGCCTGACCGTCGTGCCCTGGTTCTGGCTGGCGACGCAGCAGCGCCACAGCCAGGTGTTCCAGAACCGGCCGCTGGCGGACATCTTTGAGCAGGTGCTGAACCCGTACGCACCGTATGCATCGTGGCGCTATGCCGCCGGCGCCGAGGCGCGCATGAACGACTTCGGCACGCGCAGCCACATCGCGCAGTTTCGCGAGACCGACTACCACTTCGTCACACGTCTGCTGGCAGAGGCCGGGCTCGGCTTCACCACGGTCGAAGACGAGCAGGCGCATGGCGGTCATACGCTGGTGATCTTTGCCGACAGCACCCAGTTGGCGGAAGACACGGAATCGGCTGCTGATGGCGGCATTCGTTACCACCGCGCGCACAGCCAGGAAGAAAGCGACGCCATCCAGCAACTCGCCTGCCACAGCCGCACGACCGTAGGCGGCGTGGCCGTGGCCGCGTGGGACCCGGAAGGCAAGAGCAGCGTGCGTGGTCATGCGCCGGCACGCGCTGGTGCCGTATCGGGCAGCCCCGACGCGTATCTGTCGATCAGCCCATCGCTGGCGCCCGATGCCGCCAACGCACAGCGCGTTGCCGAACAAGTCATGGAAAGCCTGGAGGCGCGCGCGCTGCTGTTCTCCGGCCGTGGCACGGTGCGCACGCTGCGCAGCGGCACGCGCTTGCAGTTGCGCGACTGCCCGCATCTGCCGAACAACGTAAATTCGGACCCCAATGCCGACGCCAGCGCACCGTATCCGCTGCTGATGGATCTGGTGGAGCACTGCGGCATCAACAACCTGACGGCCGACACGCACCTCGCGCTGGGCCAGCGGTTGGGTGGGGTGGACGCTTCACTGTTGTTTGATACGCCACCTGATGCGCCGGAATCCGGCCCGGGTGTCTTCGGTTTCCAAGAGGCGGACGCGCCCGTCGAACGTTTGACGCCCACCGGCGAGCTGCTGGCCGCAGCGCGCAAGCATGGCTATGTCGGCCTATTCCGCGCCGGCGATGCCCGCCGCCCCTGGCGTCCGGCCGTGACGGAACCTGACACCGGCCGTTTGTACTCACCACCCACGGCACAAGGCGTGCACAGCGCCATCGTGGTCGGCCCCGACGGTCAGACGCAAGCCGGTGGCGATGGCGAACACCACACCACCCCCGCCGGTGAAATCCGCGTCCGCTTCCCCTGGCAACAAGGCGAGCGCGCTGATGACCGCAGCACTCGCTGGGTGCGTGTGGCACAGCGCCAGGCAGGCTCGGGCATGGGCTGGCAGTGGCTGCCGCGCATCGGCCAGGAAGTGCTCGTCAAGTTCAGCGAAGACGACATCGACCAACCAGTCGTGATTGGTGCGCTGTACAACGGGCAAGGTGAAGCCGGTATCGCGCCCACGCCGGGCGGGCAGGGTGCCTCTGGCCAGAGCGACGGCGCCGCGCTCTACAAGCAAGGCAGCGACAGCGCCACCAGTGCGCAGGGCAACGTTGCCGGTGGTCACAGCCCCGCGTGGCACGGCATGGGTACAGAAGCCGAGGGCCACCGCAACGCTGCCGCACACACCGGCTTCAAGAGCGCAGAACATGGTGGCAGCGGTTACAACCAGCTCGTCTTTGACGACAGCGACGGTCAGCTGCGCACACAGCTTGGCACCACGCAGCAGCATAGCCAGCTCAACCTCGGCCACCTCGTTCATCAACAAGACAACCGGCGCGGCAGCTTCCGCGGCCAGGGCTTTGAGTTGCGTACCGATGGGCACGCCGCCGTGCGCGGTCAGGCGGGCCTATTGCTTACCACGTACCGCGATGCCAGCAACGGCAAAGCCCTGCCCACGGGTGACAACGCAGCAGGCATCGCGTTGATCAAGCAAGCCAAGTCACTGACCGCATCATTGGGGCAGGGCGCTGTGACACACCAGACCGCTGCACTTGCCACCGCCAAAGACGACGACGCGCCGCTCGGCAAGCAGGCCAAGGCTGCTGCCGGCATGGTCGACGGCAAGGCGCTGGATGCCGCCAAGCAAGACGCCAGCGCCGGCAACACCGCCACGCAAGGCAAGGTGCCGCACCAAGGTGAGGCCATGGCGCACCTTGCCGGCCGTGCTGGCCTGGTGATGGTGGCGGGCCAAGACTTGCAGTTCTCCAACGGCGAAAGCATCGCCCTTGGCAGCGGCCAGGACACCAATCTCGCCATCGGCAAACAGGCGCGCCTGCACGCGGGTCACGCCATCGGTGTAGCAGCGGGTTTGTCCAAGGCAGGGGACAACAACATCGGGCTGCAGATCACCGCGGGGCAAGACAACATCGACGTGCAGGCCCAGCACGACGTGCTCAAACTGATGGCCAAGCAAGACCTGAAGCTGGTGTCGGCCAACATGAACGTGGATTTTGCGGCGGCCAAGCGCATTCGCATTGCCACGGCGGGCGGGGCGTCGATCACGATTGAAGGCGGGAACATTACGGTCGAGTGTGCTGGGCCGATTACGTATAAGGCGGCGCAGCGGCAGTTTCAGGGGCCGCAGGGCACGAGTTACAGCCTGCCGAACTTCCCGCAGTCTCCGTTTAACCTCAAGGGCGCGTTCCCGTTCTCCTGATTTTCTTGCCTAGCTTTCATGCTGATCAGCTACCCCATTCTGGAAACGCCGCAGGCGAACGATACCGAGGAAACGTTGCTGGCTCGTATGCTGGCGCGCGCAACAAGTCCTGCCGGGCAGTATCCGGCGAACACGATTAGGCAATACAAGGTGTGGCACGGTGGTTTGCATTTGGAGGCGACGAACGCCACCCCGATTCGGGCCATTGCTGACGGAACGATCGTCGCGTATCGGCAGGCCGCAGCCAGTGAGCAGTACCAAGGCCAGCTGTACGACACTAGCTTTGTCCTGATCAAGCACGAGACTGAGAGCGGTGAGAACACGCCTGTTGTGTTCTATTCGCTGTATATGCATCTTGCGAGCCGTGATGCGCTGACAACTGATCAAGTATCCAGTTTGCCGTCGCTTTTTCAGCAGGCGGCAGCGATTGGACCGGACGCCAAATCGCCACCGGTCTCCTCGCCGGCTGAACGTAAGCAGGCTCGCGTGTACCGCAAGGACATTCTGGGCTATCCGGGGTTGCAGTATGGGCAAACCGATCGGCGGCTGCACTTTGAGGTCTTTACCACGGAGGAGCATCTGGGCAGGTTCTGGAAAGACAGTTCCACCGCAACCAACCAAACCGCCAGTGTCGATTTCTATGGCGATGCGCACTTCGTTATTCCGGCAAGCACGACGTTCACTGACCGGCATCCGAATGCAAGCCCGCCGCATCGCATCGTCTTCAGCGCACCGTATGACTACGCGCCGCACGATTTCCCGTTGGACGTTGGTCAAGCCGGTGCAAACAGTGATCAGCTCTTTGTGACCGTACGCTTAGACAGGGGGAGACGGATTGCGACGACATACTCAATGCAAGGCGGGGTGTGTCAGCAAGTCGGTCCGGCTGTCGAGCAGGCCAACTATGAGTATGAGCTTTTCAGACTGGCTACGACCCTGTATCCAGATCGCCCGAGTGCCGGATTCGAGTGGCTGCGCTTCGGTCGAATACTCTCTGGCGAGACGACCACCACCAACCAGAACTGGCAACTTGTGCGTTACAGCGACGCTGCCGTCGGTTACGTGGATCTAGCGCAAGCCAATGTCGTCAAGCTTTCCGATGCGGATTTCCCATACTGGCGAGGATGGGAAAAATTTGAAGAAGGCGAACTTGCAAGCCCGACGGATGCGTTCGTTGACGATCAACGTGCGTTGCAACTACTGAATGACCCGAGCGATGTTGGCCAACAGAAGCTTCGGCATCTCGTTGTCAAGCACCCCAGTGAATGGGATGCTTCGGATCTTGGGGCCCGGTATGCGAAGCTCAGGCAGCAAGGTGAACCCCTAGAGTCCGAGGAGAGTTGGCAGCCGTTCGAGGCGCATGTCCAGAAGTTAGCGTTCTGGGAAAAAACTGGTGGACTGGATCGCTCAGTGTGGCACTTCCACCCACTGGAATTTATTTCCCATTTCAGAAGATGCAGTTGGCTCCACAAATCAGAATTGCTGCAGCTACTTCCAATGAATTCTTTGAGAAAGGCCGGGGCAGCGTGGGTGTGGGAGCCGGTTCATTTATCCGGTGCGGCAACGTTGTTGGGAAGCACGCCCGGAGCCGCATCGAGAAGACTGGCGCTGAATAAGGCATTGAACAAGTACGGCATCGGAACTACCGTCCGGAAGGCATGCTTTTTTGGAAACGCAACTCAGGAAACCCAATGGTTTTTAAAGTTTCATGAGGGGAGTCCTTATTGGTATAAGCCATGGGATGGCCGCGGTTTTCTGCAATTAACTCACGCCACCAATTATTGCAAATACTGGAGCTTTAAAGGTGAGCCGGTGTCTGCTCAAGTCAAGTCGGTGTTAGATGTGGCTACTACAACCGCCAACAACAATCGGCCGCTTGTTAATGGACATAAGTTGATGACGGATCCAACAAACTCCCTGAGTGATGCAAACACACACATCCCTCAAGAAGTCATAGATAAGAGAAACGCTGTCGCTGAGGCTTTTGATGCGGCGAACAGCGCAGGTGTTTATTGGGCGTGGTCATCCGCATCAAAGTCGGCTGATGCCTTTATCCTTCAACCACAAAACACAAGGCGCCAGGTTAACACCGGACAAGGGGTCAAGTATTACTACGAAAATCAAGCATTCGGAAGTGTCGCCGGAACGGTGAATACGGGGTCACCATCAAGTTCGTACTCGTCTATTTGGGGGGTTCAGGCCCGCTTCCAGGCATTCGCAAACGCGCAAGTCGTGTTATTGGATACACCGGCATTCGAGCACACGGATGGTGTTACGCGTGATATACCTCAAGGCTTTGAACGGAGGGAGATGGAATGAGCTATGCGAACGCGTGGGTTCTGGCGATCGCTGGGCTCATCTTTCAAGCACCGTGCCTAGGTCAGTCATTGGTGACAGTGGGAAACGCTCCAGGGGAAGTTGCGACAGTGATTGGCCCAAGCAAATTTGCCGTGGACTTGGGGAAGTGTCGGTTTTCCGTTGATCTTCTCCCTAGCCAACGCATGACCTTCAATGACCCGGATCTGGTTGTTTATTACTCCGGATCGAAGGAGGGGGGAGAGGCGCATTTGCGGCAGGCAGAGACGAATTTTGGTGCGTCATGGAGTTTTGAGAAGAAAGGGTCTCGTCAAGAAAAGTGGCTGGGGATGATGTGTGAAAGCGCTGAGAATTTTTCAGCACAGACCTTGGGGCGGAAAACGATCGAGGGGGCAGAGGTTAGCTCAGCTTTAAGCGATGTGCGCGAGAGTAACGATTTGCGTTGCCCAGCAGATCTGAAAGATGGGAAATGGATTCCAAGGCCAATTCTCAAAAAAGGCGAGAGTTATGTGTTCGCGGAGATATCTGGAGCGGGTTGGGTTGGATTTTTAATCGGATATAAGGCGTCGAAGAGTCGTAAGGAATTATCTTCTTTGCGATTCTGCGCTTTGAGCGGTGATAATGTTCTGATGGGGGCTGCTGAGAACTCGGAGCAGCCATTGGCGATCCCAGTTGGTGCTATGGGTGAGATTATAAAATCTTTGTCAACTATCCGATTTTCGGATTAATTTCATTTTCCGTGAAGAGGTGTTGGAGGTTCTAGCAACCAAGATGTCCAATCTTGCTTCGGCTCAGTTGGAGGGGCTGGCGGCTTGCCGGCGCATCAACAGTTCTTCCGCTATGCGTATTTCATTTTGAATGACATGCTAACCATGCCGGACGAAAATGGCTTACGCCGCCAGGTGGAGGATATCTATTGATTCGTTGCATTGTATTTCTTTGGACATTTCTCATTTGCATGAGTGTCAGTGCTCAATCGGCAATGGATACTGGAAATATTAAGAGCATAGCAACCAATGTCATGGATCCGGATGTCGTGCGGCAATGCGGGATGTCAGTGCGTGTTCCAGATCTTAAGTATGTATATGATCAGCCAATGGGCTTTGGGTGTACAGGATCGTATGAAAATGGTGGGCAGGCTGTTTTGGATATGGATATTCAATATGATCCGAATCAAAATAGCGAGGGTGCGCGTATCAGCTTTGTGATTGAGGGCGTCGGTGTCGATAAGAAAATCGGCGATGACGCTGATGGAATATTTCTCGTAAGCGGAAGCGGTGCTCCAGCGTTACGGCCTGCGGCAGCGTATGGCGAGTCAAACTGTGGGCCGGTAACCGATACAAAGGTCACGCCAATTCACGGGGCTAACTGGCACGGGTGGATTGCAGAGGAGACATTTGGGAAAGTGCGTCCGGGTTGCAAGCCATCGAGAGAGTTTACAAAGGCGTATCGCTGCGTTCATGTCATGGTAGGTAATGACGCAGTGACAGCTCAGCTTACCGGTGTCTGCCTTCTGAGGAAGCGAGAGTTCAGTCTGGAGAATGGGTTAAGTTACGATTTATTTATGGATATGATGCATTCTCTGCGGTTCGTTGGGAAATAGTGGCAATAAATTTCTGCCGAACATTAACCGACGCATACAACCCTACGTGGTGCAGAGCTGGCAGTGACGTCAATCACGACGGTGAATACAGGTGATGCGTAAGTGAACAGCGGTGCGCACCTAAGCTGCAGAGCCTGCATGAGGCTAGCGGCAGTGTCGATGCCTCAGCTCGCACTGCGTACTTAGAGAAGGCACGGTGTCCGTCTCTGGCGCCTTACCGGTATGGCATCGCCTATACCCTGATTGGCGTGGGCGGTGTGATCGTGCTGGGTGCCATGGCGCTGGCATTTCTCTTGGTCAGCCCCTTCTTCTAAATCAACCAACCTCTCTCAGAAAGATGCAATACAAAATCGCTGTAGCTCTTCTCACCGCCGTCTGTATGAACGCTGGCATCGGCGCTCAGCTCACCACGCCGTCGCAGGACTCTGCCAACCCCGTTCAAGTCAGCACAAAGACCAAAGCTCAGGCGAAGAAGCACGTAAAGAAGCGCTCTAAGATCGTGCGGTCCCGCAAGAACAACGCGGCACCGGCGCGCGATTCCGACGCGGATGTGCTCGCGCAGGTGCTGGCCTCGGATAACAAGAGTCCGCTGTGGGCAAAGCCGCAGCAGTAAGGGTGCAGTGGGCCGTCAAAGTTTCGCTGGCTAGGTGTGAGCCTGCCGTTATGCCAGGCCTTGCTACGAACTGAGTGTGCATACGTAGCAACTGAGCCATGATGAGTCTTCGTTCGCGTGCCGCCGGCAAACGGAAGCCCACCTGGAGAAAACTTGTCTTTGCTCTTTCCTTTGTGGCGGGACCGGCAATCGGTGCCACTTCGGCGGGCCTCTTCTTTGTGGTGGCGGTTCTCGTTGAGCAACCGTCGAAGTGCTGCGGTGTAGAAGATCTGTTGTTGGGCATCTTGCTGCTTGGCATTTTTGGTGCACCAGTTGGACTGGTGGTCGTGCCTCCTTTGGTTTATTGGTATTTTCTTTACAGACCCTATCGTTCCCAGTCAGCCCACCGCGTGCAGCACTTCAATGAGGCACAAAATCGGCCGGACTGCGCCGATCGCTAAGCAGCGAAGGAAGAAAATGAGGACGCTTGCGTTAGACAAGTCTTGGCGTGCCAGCCTTCTTGCGATCGCGGTGAAGGTGGTTTGTGTGCTGGCGATTTGTCATAGGAGCAGCAGTGCGGCCTCCATCGCAGACGCGATGCCGAATGCAACTGAAGCACAGCGCGAGATGATCCGGCGGATGGAGAAGAGCGCACCGCCGACACTCAATGGCATTCAACTCTATACGGGACCCGAGCGAACCCCAGCGTTTCTCAAAGGGCTGACGATTGTCGGCTACAACTACACCGACACGGCGATTGCCAATTTCTCGGTTGAAGGCGCAGGCGGCGGAAATATTGAAGTGTCTTCGCGTGGGTACAGCTATGGCGGTGGCACGTGTTGCGCGCCGATTCCACAGGAGACGCCACTGCCGGTTCCGGTTGGCATTAAATGGCAACGCGACGGCATTGGGGTTCGTCCATGGTGCGAGCAGACTGTGTTGCTGAAGGGGCCGATGCCGAGAGATGCAAACTTCTTCGAAGTGCATTTCTATCAGGACGGCACCATTCAGGTTGCGATCACAGACTATCCGTCACGACCTCGCGTGTCGATGGATCGATACAGCCCTGCACTGCGGAAGCCCAGCGGAAACATAGACAACGATAGTCAGCACGCAAGGTGCAGCGACAAATGAACGAGACTGTCAGCGATAGCGCCGAAACACGAAAGCGTGACTTCATTCGAGGCGCAGCCGTCTTCCCGGTTGCAGGACTGGCATGCTGGGCCATCCTGAAAGTTGGTGGCAATAGCCAGGATTGGGGCGTCGGGTTTCTGACGGTACTCGTCGGAGTTGTCCTCGCTGTCGGTGGCACGATCTGGGCATTGGTCGCGGGGCTAGTGCACAAAACGTTCAAGATCAGCGCACTCGGATTGCTGGCTGGGCTCTTGCTAGTTGGAATCGTCAGAGGCCATTAGATGCGCCGCTGAGAGCCCTTTGGATTTGCAGGAAGGTCGCCGGCGCGATGCAGATATCCTCCGGGAGCACGAATCTCCTCAAGAGATAGTCGGCCCAGCAATCGCCAGGCTGCCTCCCAACACGTGCCGGATACCCAGTCTGCGATAATTCTGATTTTGGCCAGACAGCCTTGTAGGCTCCAGCCATTCATCGCTAGACTCTTGCCCATCCCTTTCAGTGCCATAGAGAAGGGGATCGAGGCGTGGAACCCTCGTGCATACCGGGCAAGAGTCGAGCATAGATTCTTGTCCTCTTTCGCTATGGCCCGGCTTCGTCTCTATGGGCGAGCTGGGCGAGTGCGGCTTCGGCCGCCCCGACTGGTATGCATCGGTGTTCCACCTCGTCCGTGCTCGCCCACCCTCATTCGTGGTGGCGCGCAGTTCTCGTTCAAAGGAGACCGAGCGTGACCCTTCCCATTTCTGATCTGCATTCCGATTCGTACATTGCATTGCGCCTGGAGGCGCATGCCGAACTGTTCGACAAGCTTTCCAAGCTGCGCGCGTTCCTGGGCATGCTGCACACGTACGGTCTGGAACACTTCTTTACCCTGGATGAAGCCCGCAAGGCTGAATATCTCGGCACGTGCTTGGCGTGGGCAGACGAAGCATTCAATGCGCTGACAGTGTGGGATGGGGCGAACAGCTAGCTCGCCCATGTGCTGTCTTCGAGGCGTCCATCGCTGCCAACTCTGAAGCCTGTCGAAACTGGCTAGCGGGGAGACTTGAAGCGTGGGTAAGCAGATATTGCTGGTCGAACAAGACCAAGCGGAGCGGGAACGACTGTTGTCGTCCCTGCGCGGTGGTGGGCATGTTGTGCAACGGGTTGACGATGTTGAGCGGGTATCTGCAGCCGCTCAGTTCGCGTCACTCGATCTATTGGTGATGGATTGGGCGCAACCGAAAAACGTGTTGATCGATACGTTGCTAGCGTTGCGTACCAGCAAGCATATTTGCAGCCTGCCGGTCATCGTGCTCTCGCACTTTGACGATATTCACACCAGGATCGCCGCGCTCGACGCGGGCGCCGACGACTACATGGTCAAGCCTTGCGACATGGGGGAGCTGCACGCTCGCATTCGTGCCGTTTTACGTCGTCGCATGCCACAACCACCGGTCGACGAAATCCCGCAGGTCCGTGGGCTGCAGCTTGATCCACTTACGCTTGGCGTGACAGTGCAAATCGAGGCAGGGATACGAGCAATCTCGCTCAGTCCGCTGGAATTCCGCCTGTTGCACTTCCTGGTGATGCACCCGAACCGCGTACATGCCCGTGCGCAACTGCTTGATCGCGTTTGGGGTGAGCACATCTTCATTGGTGAGCGGACGGTCGACGTGCACGTGCGCAAGTTGCGTGCTGCCCTGGCGGGCACCGCGTGCGATGGCCTGATCCAGACGGTTCGAGGCGGCGGCTATCGTTTGGTGGCGGATGCTGATGCTGGTAGCGAGGTGCAGTCGAAGCAGGTCATCGGCGTGCAAGCAGAAGTCGTCATGGACCAACCTGAGTTGCGGCATGCCGCTAGATCCGTGCCGGATGCAGTGAACGTTGCTGTGCAGAAGGCGGCGGTGACTCGCTGGGGCAAACCTAGCCGTAAAGCGGCCACGGGAGCACGTCACCACCCGGACTAGATGTAAACGACAACACCCCAGTCCGGCCCACCCCCCACCCAATGTGCTATCGTCCCCGCCACACAAATTTCACAAACACCGGGTATGCACGACGTTGTTATCAGCGGCACGGGCCTGTGGGTCGCGCCGGAGGTCATCACCAACGAGGAGCTTGTCGCCTCCTATAACGCCTACGCACAACGCTTCAATGCGGAACACGCAGCAGCCATTGCTGCGGGTGAGCTGGCGCCGTTGTCGGAATCATCGGCGGAATTCATCGAAAAGGCTTCAGGCATTCGCCAGCGCTACGTGATCGACAAGGCTGGCGTGCTGGACCCGGCGCGCATGCGTCCGCATCTGACGCAGCGCCCGGATGATGCGCTGTCCTTGCAGGCCGAGATCGGTGTGGCGGCCGCGCGCGATGCCCTGGCTGCCGCCGGCCGCGATGCTGCGGACGTCGACATGCTGCTGTGCGCAACGTCCAACTTCCAGCGCCCGTATCCGGCGCTGGGCGTTGAAATCCAGAACGGCATCGGCGCGGGCGGTTATGCGTTCGACATGAACGTTGCGTGCTCCTCGGCCACCTTTGGGCTGGAGCAGGCCATCAATGCGGTGCGCAGCGGCACAGCGCGCGCCGCGCTGGTGGTGAGCCCCGAGATCACCTCGGGCCACCTGGATTGGAAAGACCGCGACTGCCACTTCATCTTCGGTGACGTGTGTACGGCCGTGCTGGTCGAGCGCGCAGAAGACACCCGCTCGGCCGATGCCTGGCGCGTGCTCGGCACCAAGTGCGCAACCAGCTTTTCGAACAATATCCGCAACAACGCCGGCTACCTCTCGCGCAGCGAAGACCGCAACCCGGACGACCGCGACCAGCTCTTCCGCCAGGAAGGCCGCAAGGTGTTCAAGGAAGTCTGCCCGATGGCCGCCGAGCACATTGCCGCCCATCTGCAGCAACTGGGTCACACGCCGGCAGACGTGCGCCGCTTCTGGCTACACCAGGCCAACCTGGCGATGAACCAGTTGATCGGCAAGCGCTTGCTGGGCCATGAGGCCTCGGCTGATGAGGCGCCGGTCATTCTGGATGAGTTCGCCAACACAGCCTCGGCGGGTTCGATCATTGCGTTCCACCGTCACCGCGCCGACATGAAGGCGGGTGACCTGGGGCTGATCTGCTCGTTTGGTGCGGGCTATTCGATCGGCAGCGTGGCGCTTCAGAAACGCTAAGCCGCCGGCGGGCGATGCTCAGGTTTTGGCCGGCAGCGTCGCCCGGAAGAAGTCCAGCGCACGGCGCACAGCCTCGGCGTGGACGACGTCACGATCGACGCCTGCCTTGTCCTGGCACAGCAGTGGCAGGTGCGGTATCGCCCCCGGGTGGCACGTATCGATGAAGGTGTAGTGCGACGCGCCCGGAACCAGCACCACATCGGCGTTCGGCACCAGGCCGGCGATGCGGCGCACGTTGCTCTCCACGGGTACCGTCACATCGGCGTCACCCGCCATCAGCGAGACCGGCAGCGCAATACTGCGCAGGGAGTCTGCATCCAACGCCATGCCCAGGGCTGGTGCGATGGCAAAGACGGCCTGGATGCGCACGTCGCGGTAGGAGGCGCCTGAGCGGGCAAGGGAGGCTTCCGTTGCTGCCGTTTTCGGCGCATTGGGTCCGGGGCTCGGCTGCAAGCGATCCATTTCTGGCGGCCGGCAGATCGCGTCGCCTTGTGGCCCGCCGCAGAATGCTTCGAACGCCGCCACATTGGTACGTGCGCCTGCTAGCTCCAACACCGTATAACTCCCCAGCGAGAAACCCACTGCGCCAATGCGTGTGCGATCGACATGCGCGCCCAAGACCGGGTCGGCGAGGATGCTGTCGAGCGCCTCGCTCACATCCGTTGCGCGTTCCCACCACAGCATGAAGCCGTCGCGCGTGAGGGGCTCCAGCGCGTTGTTCCCCGGATGGTTCACACCCGCGACGATATAGCCGTTGGCGGCCAATGCGGCGGCCAACCAGTCGAGGCTGTCGGCTGTGCCCCCGGTGCCGTGCGACAGCATGAGCAGCGGGTAGGTGGAGTGGGCGGGCGCCAGCGCCGCTTCGCCGGCCGATGGATGGCCGCGAAATGTTGGCCGACCGGGCTCGCCGATGTTGCGCGGCGTTTCAGGCACTGACGCATCCACCGGATACCAGATGTTGGTGACAAGCGCTTCCGTGCGTGCGCCACGCCAATGCCGCTCGACTTGGGGATGGAACACGCGGGAGGTTTCGCCCACGTGATAGGGCGCGGCGGGCTCGGCCGCACAGGCGGCGCCCATGACAAAGGCCGCCAGCGCGGCGGCAACGCAATGACGCAACATCGTTACTCCTTGCGGATGGGGATCATCAGGTCGGTCACGCACGCACTCGGCACAGGGTGGCGGGCGGGACTGCGATACAGCTCCAGCGTCGGCCGGTCATCCGGCTCGAAGCCGTAGCTGGGCAGGCAGCGGCCATACAACGCTTGCATCGTCGGTGCGATCAAGGCGTAGGGGCCGATGAGGCGGTGTGAGGCATACAGGCCGCCTTCGATGCGCATCGGCTGCAGGCCGCCCGTGATGGCGCGTGGCGTATCGAGAATGACGCCCGCAAAGTACGCAAACGAGCCGGGCGTTTCCGGATCGCCATAGCAGATGCCGATGCGATCGGGTGCGTCTAGCGACGTGCTCTCGATGCCCAGCGCCTCCCATAGCGCGATGAAGGTCTGGCGGATGGTCGCGATCGGGCCTTCGTGCCGCAGGCACAGGGCGTTCAGGGGCGGCTGCTCGACCAGTTCGAGCGGCGGCAGGCCAGCGGCTTCCGTGGTCGGCACGATCAGTTCCTGCTGCCGGGTTTGAAAGGCGCGCGGGCTGACCCCCGTGAACTCGCGAAACGCACGGGCAAAGGCCTGCGGGCTGCCATAGCCGACGTTGATGGCGACGTCGGTGACGGAGTCTTCCGCTCCGGTCAGGCGCTGGGCCGCCTGCGCCAGCCGTACGCGCTGCACGGTCTCGAACACACCTTCGCCGGTGAGTGCGCGATAGATGCGGTGGAAATGAAACGGCGACAGGTGGGCGACCTCCGCCAGGCTCTGCACGGTGTGCGGGGCGGCGGGATCAGCCAGGATCGCCTCGATCACGCGGGCGATGCGGCGGTGGTAGTCGCGAATGGTGCGGGGTTTCATGCGACAAAGCATAGTCGCCCGGCGTACTGCGCGCGGTGCAGCGATTGCGCAAATGTGCGCCTGCAGCGTTATCGCCCGGCCGTTGCGCGCAGGGTGGTGGAGAAGGTGCGCAGCGCCTTTTTTGCCACCGGATCGGCCACCCGAGAATGCAGCACCACGCTGCGCGGTGGCAGTGGCGGCAGGCCGAGCGATTCGCCCACGTCGATGGTGCCGGGCGGTGCCACGCGCCGGCTGAGTGCGGCGACAGCCAACCCGGCCGCGACGGCTGCGCCGATGGTGCCCACGCCGCCGCCAACAAACACTTCCTGCCACGCAATGCCCGCCGCATCCAGCACGTTGACGGCCATCTCGCGCACGCGGCAGGGCTCGGACTGCGTGGCAAGGTAGAGCGGTTCTCCGCTGCGGTGTTCGAAGTCGGGGGCGGCCATCCAGCCGAAGGGCTCTTCCATGAGGACTTCGCCATCGGTGCGGCGGCTGTCGTGGCGCAGGATCACGGCCGCATCCAGTGCCCCGTCTTCAAACGCATCGAGGATCTCCCGCGAGCTGTCGATGCGGATTTCCAGCGTCAGGGCAGGTTCGGCCCGGCTCATCTGGCGCAGCAGGCGCGGCAGCTCCGCCCCGACGATGTGGTGGCTCATGCCGACCGACAGCCGACGCCGCTCCAACCCGAACGAGCCCATCGCACCCTCATGCGCGGCCACCAGATCGCGTGCCGGCCCGAGAAAGGCGCTGCCGTCCTGCGACAGCCGCACCAGGCGCGGCGTGCGCTCCAGCAGGCGGCGGCCCAGCGTGTCTTCCAGCCGCTTGATCTTCAGGCTCACGGCGGATTGAGTGGAATCCATTGCCTCGGCGGCACGCGTGAAGCTCTTCAGGTCGGCGGTCAGTACGAAGGCCTGTACGGCCTCCAGATCGAGCATCCTCATGGTTCAGTCATTTTGAAATCGAATGATTGAAATATCTTAGGATGTCTTTTTGAAATGAACAACCCGAGGCATGCTGTGAGCACGGTTCATCACCCAACACGGAGTCCACCATGCCCCTCGTTCAAGTGTCATTGCGGCGCGGCAAGCCCGCTGCCTATCACCAAGCCATTTTCGACAGCGTCTATCGCGCCATGCGCGAGACCTTCAACGTGCCGGAGGACGATCGCTTCATGGCGATCACCGAGCACGACGCCAGCACCTTCAGCGTCAGCCCCACGTACTTTGGTATTGCGCGCAGCGACGATGCGATCCTGCTCCAGCTCACCGTCAGCAACACGCGCTCGCGCGAGCAAAAGCAGGCGCTCTATCGCCGCATCGTGGAGTTGCTGCAGGAGAGCCCCGGCCTGCGGCCCGAAGACGTGTTCATCAACCTGGTGGAAGTGCTGCCCGAGAACTGGTCGTTCGGCCACGGCATTGCGCAGTACGTGGCAGACAAAAGCTGAGGTGTCGCATGTTGCTCGCTCACTATGCTCACCATCTGCCCGCCGACTACGACATGGCGCGGCTGCACGTGCGCGCCAGTCAGCGTGGTCCGCTATGGGATGACGCACCGGCCCTGTTCTTCAAAGCGTTTCTGCTGCGGGAGAAAGGGAAGTTTGGCGCGACTGCCAATGAGTATTCGTCGCTCTATCTTTGGCAGCATGACGCCGCCTTCCGTGACTTTCTCGTCAACGGCCGTTACCACGTCGTGACCGAAAGCTTTGGCCGCGCGGCCATCCGCACACATGTGGCATTGGATGCGCGCAAAGGACCATCGAATACGGCGCGCTTCGCATATCTCGAAGAGAAGGACATCGCACCCGATGGAGATCTGACCGATGTCTTCCGGCACGCCATTGAACGCAACCGCGAAGCTGCCGCACTGGCAGGGACGGCGGCGGCCGTTATCGGCGTGGACACAGTGGCGTGGCGGTTGATAAGGGTACGCCTGTCGGAGGTGCCGCCTGCCGACAATGAAACCGCCACGTGCCACCAACTACTGCATCTCGCGCAGCCGCTGCTGGAGACGTTGCCATGACCACGCGCCAGATCCTGTTCGCCTATGTGGGCGGCGTGCTGTGGGGCATGGGGCTCATCGTCGGCGCGGCGGTCACGTTGGCGACCGTCGCGCGCGATGTGCTGCGGGTGCTCAGTCCTTGAGCGAATTGCCCAGCATGTCCAGCAGGAACTGCGAGCCGCGTTCGCGCGAGCCGGCATCGTCGTAGCCATCCAGGAAGGCGCCTTGCTCGGTCATGACGAGGCGTGTGCCATTGCCTGCCTCACGCAGTTCCAGCGTGGCCAACGAGGCCGAGATCTTGCGGTCGTCCAGGTGCATTACGTACGAGTAGACAACGCGTTCGTTGGGGATGACGTCGTGGTACAGGGCCTCGAAGCTCGACACCACACCGCTGTCCCATCGCCCTTTGACGACTTCACGGCCGCCGGGGGTGGCATCCATCTCGCGCACCAGCAGCGTGTAGCCGTTGCCGCCGGCAAACCACTTGGCCTTGGCGGCAGGGTCCGTCAGTGCCTTGAACACGCGTGAGCGCGGCGCATCGTACGTGCGCTCGATGGTGAATGTGGCATGCACGACCGAGCGCTTGATGCCGTCGGCCAGCGGCACGCTTGCGGCTTCGCGCTCCAGCTTGTCGAGGGTTTGCTTCCAGCCTTCGGGCGCACCCTTGATCATCATCTCGGCAATCGGGGCGAGCGGCGTGTGGGTCTGCGTGACTTCCATGCGCGTGGCTTTCGCACCCTCGCCCCCTTCTTCGGCAAACGTGACGACGGTGTGCGCGTTCATCAGCGGGCGGTTGTCGGCATCCACCACGTTCATGTCGATCACCAGGCGCGCATTGGGCACGATCTCGACAAAGTGGCCGCGCGACCAATGGTCTTGCCCCTCGGGCGAGCGCATGCAGACGTCAAACTTGCCGCCCACGCGAAACTCGACCGTCGCGTCCGGCACCGTGTAGTGCGTCGGGCAGAACCAGCGCTTGATGTGTTCAGCAGTGCTCCACGCCGTGAAGACCCAGTCGCGCGAGACGGGAAAGGTGCGTGAGATCACGAGCGGGCGCAGGGTCGTAGCGGTGGGGCTGTCAATGGTCGTCGTCATGCGGGTCTCCTTGGGTTTTGAGGGTATCCAGGTAAGCGCCGAGGCGGTCGAAGTGTTGCTCCCACTCCAGGCGCCGTTGGTTGATCCACTGCTCGGCCAGGCTCAGGGCCTCGGGTTCGATCCGGCAGGTGCGCACGCGGCCCACCTTTTCCGATCGCACGAGACCGGAGTTCTCCAGCACGGACAGGTGTTGCATCACTGCCGGCAGCGAGATGTCGAGCGGCTGCGCCAGTTCGCTCACAGAAGCCGGGCCACGCACGAGCTGGACCAGCATCGCGCGCCGGTTGCCGTCTGCCAGCGCCTGGAAGGCGAGATCGAGAGAAGTGTCATGGTTAAGCATGTTGTTAACTATAGCGACTCTGAATAGTTAAGCAAGTACTTTATCTTTCGGTGGTTGACACGTCGATTTACTTCGCATACAAAGTAAAACACTTCGCATGCGAACTAAATCGATACGATGGACAGCACACCTCAAACCATTCCCGCCACAGACGGCTACCCCCTGGGCGCCACGTTCTGGGCGGCCGCCGGCACGCCGCAGGGCGTGGTCGTCATGCACCCGGCCACGGGGGTGCCGCAACGCATCTATCAGGCCTTTGCGCAGTTCCTGGCCGAACGCGGCTTCCACGCCATTACGTACGACTACCGCGGCATCGGCGCATCCCGGCCGAAGACCTTGCGCGGCTTTGCTGCCCGCATGCGCGACTGGATGCTGCTCGACGCGGAAGGCGTGACGCGCCGGGCGCGGGCGCGCTATCCGGAACTGCCGCAACTGGCCGTGGGGCATTCAGTGGGCGGCCACGGCATCGGCATGAGCGGTGCGGGCTGGGGGCTGGCCGGCGCGGTGCTGGTGGCTTGCCATACCGGCAACTCGCGCTTCATTCGCCAGCGGGGAGAGCGCTGGCGCGTTGAGTTGATTCTGCGCGGCGTCGGCCCGGCACTGGGGCGGTTGATTGGCTACGTGCCCGGCAAGCGCCTGGGCCTGGGCGAAGACCTGCCGGGCGGCGTTGCCATCGAGTGGGGCGCGTGGGCAGGCATGCAACGCTACTTCTTCGATGACCCCACGCTCGGCGCTGTCGAGCGTTTCAACCGCGTAACGAACCCCCTGCTCGTCTACGGCTTTGACGACGATCCCTGGGCCACACCGCCCGCCATCAACGCGTTGACGCAGCACTTCACCGGCACCTGGGTCGAGCGTCGCCAGATTGCGCCGGCGGAGGCAGGCGGTGCCGTCGGGCACATGGGTTTCTTCCGCCCCAAATTTGTCGACACGCTCTGGCCGGGTCTGGCCGATTGGCTTGCCGCGCAGGCAGCGGCTGCACGCGTGCCTGAAGCTGCGGAGGCTGCATGACCGCACCTGATCGCCGCCTCGTCTATCTGATCAACGTCGGGCAACGTCGCCTGCAGCGCTGGATTCAGACGCGCACCGGGGAGGGCGTGACCGCTGCGCAATCCGGTCTGCTGTTCTTCCTGGAGAAGAAAGACGGCGCGCTGATGCGTGAGGCCGGTGCCGCGCTTGACCTCGGGCCGTCCGCCATGAGCGGCCTGGTGGATCGCACCGCCGACGCCGGCCTGATCGAGCGCCGCGCCGATGCCAAGGACGGCCGCGCCTGGCAACTCTGGCTGACACCCGCCGGCCGCGCCGCGGCGGCTGAAACACGCACCGGCCTGACCGAGCTGAACGCACGCCTGACCGAAGGTTTTACCGACGCCGAGATCGACGTCGTCGCACGCTGGCTGACCAGCCTGCAAACCAAGTTCCCCACAGGAGACGAGCAATGAGTGAACCCATCCAGAGTCATATTCAAAGCCATATTGCCGACGGCGTGCTGACGCTCACGCTGGCACGTGCTGACAAGAAGAACGCCATCACCGATGCCATGTATGGCGCGCTGGCCGATGCGCTGGACGCTGCTGAGCGCGACAACACCGTACGCGTGGTCCTGCTGCGCGCCGAGGGCGACATGTTCTCGGCCGGCAACGACATCGGCGAGTTCGCCTCGGTGGCCATGACCGGCGGCAAGAGCGATGGCGAGCGCAACGTCATCCGCTTCCTGCATGCGTTGGCACGCGCTACGCGCCCGCTGGTGGCGGCGGTGCAGGGGCGTGCGGTTGGCATCGGCACGACCATGCTGCTGCATTGCGACTTCGTACTGCTGGCCGACAACGCACAGCTCTCCACGCCGTTCGTCAATCTGGCGCTGGTGCCGGAAGCCGCATCGAGCCTGCTGATGCCCGCGCGACTGGGCCATGTGCGCGCGTTCGAGATGTTTGCGTTGGGTGATGCGGTGAGCGCGCAGTCTGCGCTCGCATGGGGGTTGGCGAACCGGGTGGTGCCGCTCGACAAGCTCGGCGACGAGGCACAGGCGATTGCGCAGCGTCTTGCACGTCAGCCGCTGGGTGCACTGACCGAAACCAAACGCCTGATGCGCGATGCTGAACTGCTCAAGCAGCAGATGGATGTGGAGAGCGCCTCGTTTGCCAGGCGTTTGCAGTCTCCCGAGGCGCATGAAGCCTTCCGGGCGTTTGTCGATCGACGGCCGCCCAATTTCAACGCCGTGGCGCACTGAGCGCGGCGGTGTCTCCTTCGGCGGCCCTGGTCTGGCCGCCTTTTTTCTTTCCGAATGGCCCGATCGACCAAGCTGCGGCCGTGGTCTCCCCACGCACCCTCAGCCCGCATGGGGGCGATTCAAACGCCTGAGCGTGCACTTGCTCTGCACCCCCTCCAACGGGTGCTGTAACAGAACAGTCACGTTGCATTACTACCCTACGCGCTTACTTCACACTTGCGCGTTGTGAAACACGTCCGCACACCGGGCGATGTAGCACGCGTCTCTCACACTGACCGGGTATGGCTGGAAACGTCGCATCGGGTGGTGCGCGGCGGATACTGCCTTGGTGCATCGCGATGATCGGCGTCTGCGTTTTCCATCCTGCCGTGTCTGCCGGCCCTGTCGAGCCGGAGCCGGCCGTCATTGCCGGCGCGCCGCCTCTGGATGTCGAGCGCTGGTTCGACATCGAGCCGCAGCCGCTGCAGCGTGCGCTGGAGCACTACGGTGCTGTCACCGGCATGTCCTTGCTGTATGACAGCGCGTTGACGGCGGGCCGTGCTGCGCCTGCCGTGCGTGGTGCCATGACGCCGCACATGGCGCTGTTGCGCTTGCTGGAGGGCAGTGGCCTGGCCCCGCGCTACACCGGTGCCGACACGCTGGTGCTGCTGCCCGTGCGTTCGCAAGCCAGTGCAGAGGCAAACGAACCCGATACCGCCAACCAGCCGGCACAACGCTGGTACTACGGCCTGATCCAGCACCGGATACGCGATGCGTTCTGTGCGAACCCGATCCTCGCGCAAGGCCGGCACCGCATTGCATTGCGCCTGTGGGTGGATGCGCGGGGCAGCATAGGCCCGGTGCATCTGCTCGATTCCACCGGCGATGCGGTGCTCGATCGACTGGTGGTGAGCGCGCTGCAGGGCGTGTCGGTGGGCGAGGCGGTGCCGGCATCCGTGGCGCAGCCATTCACCTTTGTCGTGATGCCGCGCGCCTCGGGGCAGAGCTGGGGCTGTGTTGCACCGGCTGCGTCCGTCTCCGTCATCTCAGCCGGAGTGCGCCATGGCTGACGGCAGCCGCGCCGTACTGCGCGATTTTCTGGTGGAGCGCTACAGCCACCTGAAATACCTGCTCGCTCGCCGGCTGGGCAACCCGGATCTGGCCGGCGACGCACTGCAGGACATCTGGCTGCGCCTGGAAGGCAACGGCAACACCGATGCCATCGAGCCGGTGCAGAACCCCGGTGCGTATCTCTACCGCATGGCCTTTAACGCGGCGATTGACCAGCAGCGTGCCGAAGACCGTCGCCTGAGCGTGGGCGAGGTTGAGACCATGCTCGAACTGGTCAGCCCCACACCCGGCCCGGCTGAAGTGGCCGAAGCCAACTCCGAGCTCGACGCGCTGATCCGCGCGATGGAGCAGATGCCCCAGCGCCGCCGCGACATCCTGCTGGCCGTGCGCCTGGAGGGCACGCCGCAGCGGGAGGTGGCCGAGCGCTTTGGCATCTCGCTGCGGCTGGTGGAGCTGGAGCTGCAACGCGCCCAGGAGCACTGCGCCGCCAAGCTTGGCCGATAACCATGCGCCTTGGTGCGGCGGACTTTGCCAAGGCAATGGACGTACAAAAGAAATCTTCCGAAAAGCTTGCGGGTTTGTGTGGCGGGATTCGTCATACCGATAAGACCGTCGGAGTGGCGGCAGAGGCAAGCCGTGGCCGTAGAGAGAACGGCGGTATGACAGATGGTTGAACGCATGAAGGCAGCACCCGAACCCCATAAGACGACATTGAAGATTCCGCACACGCTGCGCCGCGATGCGCACGCGTGGGTGCGTCGTCTGACCTCGGGCGAGGCCACCGTGGCCGACGCGCAGGCACTCAAGCGCTGGTGCGATACGAGCGATGCGCACGCCGCCGCCTTTGCCGAGGCACGTCAGTTGTGGAAGGACTTTGGCCCGGCGGGTGAGGCTGTACGGCGTCGCCAAGCCGCCAAGGCGCGCCGCGCGCCCACGTTGGGCCGTCGCGCCTTTCTGGGTGGCGCTTTTGCGACGGCGGCCGGTGCTGCCGTGGCTGTGGTTGCGCCGGCTGGCCTGTGGGGTGCGTTCCCCTCATTGGCCGCAGACCTGCGCACCAAGACCGGCGAGCAGCGCCAGGTGGCACTCGGTGCTGACGTGACGATCGACATGAACACGCACACCAGTGTGGCGCTGCGTCGTGATGCGGGCGCGCTGCATGGTGTTGATCTGCTCGATGGCGAGATCGCCGTCAACAGCGCGCGCGGCGCGGCACAGCCGTTTGTTGTGGCAGCAGGCCCCGGCCGTGCGATTGCCACGCAGGCCAGCTTTGAGGTGCGCAATCTCGATGCGCGCGTATGCGTGACCTGCCTGTCGGGCGACGTGCGTGTGGAAGTGGGCGGCCGCAGCCTGACGCTGGCAGCCAACCAGCAGGTCACCTACGACAAATACATGCTGGGCACCGTTGCGCAAACCGATGTGGCCACCGCATCGGCGTGGCGCAACGGTGTGCTGGTTTTCCGCCAGACGCCGCTATCGGATGTGGTGAGCGAGATCAACCGCTACCGCCCTGGTCATGTGCTGGTGGTGGACGACAAGCTCGCGCGCAGCCGCCTGAACGGGCGCTTCCGTATCGACCGGCTCGACACGGTGTTCGCGCAGATACGTGAAGTGCTGGGTGCCAGCGTGACGGAGCTGCCGGGCGGCATCGTGCTGCTGGGGTAACGTGCGCGAGCATCGTGCATTGCCATATTTCTGTCATTGCGGGTTCGGCTTGTGACCTTCGTCATAGCAGGAGAGGCCGCACGGATGTGAGCGACGCGGCCGCCGTCCGATCGTCCGTTTGCCTCCTGACATGCAGCCGAGCCAGCCCGCCAAGTCCTCTTCCGTTCCGTTTCTGTCGCATCGCCGACGCGCTCATGACAAGCGGCCGGTGCACACGTGGCGTATCAAGCCGCTGGTGCAGGCGGCGGCACTCACGCTGTTGGCGGCGAGTGCGCACGCGCAAACGCGCGCCTTCAGCGGCGCCTGGTTTGCCGAGCGCGGCGCGGCGCAGAACACGGCAGCCGCCACCGGCCGGTTGCCCAACGGCACGCCGGTCGCGCTGATCAACGACCCGCAGCAGCAATCGCAGCAGGCACGTCAGCAACTGCAGCAGTCGCTGGCCAACCTCAACGGCGTGGCGGCAGCCATTGCGGCACAGCAGGCTGCGCAGAATGCAGCGCGGCAAGCCGCACTCAGCGGTTCATCAGATGTGCCCGATGGCCTGGCCGATGGCGGCCTGAAGGTCGACACGAATTCGCTCACGCGCGGTTGGGTCAACGCCAACGCGCCGGTGCAGTCCAACAAGGACGGCCGCGTGAATGTGGCCATCCAGCAGACCGCCGACAAGGCCGTGCTGAACTGGGAGACCTACAACGTTGGCCGTAACACGACGGTGGAGTATCAGCAGCAGTCCAACTGGTCGGTGCTCAACCGCGTGAACGATCCGAACGGGCGGCCCAGCCAGATCCGCGGCCAGATCAAGGCGGACGGCACGGTGCTCATCGTCAACCGCAATGGCGTGATCTTTACGGGCAGCAGCCAGGTCGACACGCGCAACCTGGTGGCCGCCGCTGCCAACGTCACCGACGACCAGTTTCGCAAGGGACTGTACGGTGACAACGCCACGCCCACGTTCACCAACGCAGGCGGCAAGATCAAGGTGGAAGCGGGCGCGCAGATCAGCACGCGTGCGCCGCAGTCCGTTACGCAGGGCGGCGGTTACGTGCTGTTGGTTGGCACTGAGGTGGAGAACGCAGGCACCATTACCACGCCCAAGGGCCAGACGCAGTTGGCCGCGGGTGACAGCTTCATCATTCGCAAGGGCGTGGGCACGGATGGCAACTCCACATCCACCACGCGCGGCAACGAGATCGCGCCGCAGTTCGTGGCCAACAGTACGGCTGGCTATGTGGTCAACAATGGCTTGATCGCCGCCAACCAGGGCGATATCACGCTGGCCGGGCGCGATGTGGCGCAGAACGGTGTGGCCATTTCCACCACCACCGTCAACACGCGCGGCACGATCCACCTGCTGAACTCCGCTACCGACACCAAGGGGCGTGTGACAGTGGGCCCCGGTGCAACCACTGCCATCCTGATCGAACAGGACGCGGCCACGGCACTCGATAGCCAGCGCAACGCGCTGCTGCAGGAGTCCGCCACGCAAGACAAGCTGCGTGCGGACACGGCGCAAGGTGTGTTCGACAACCTTTCGCGCTTGTCAGACCGGCGCGACCTGTCGCGCATCGAGATCGTCTCGGGTGGCGATGTGCTCTTCGCAGACAGCTCGCTGTCGCTGGCCACCGGTGGGCAGATTCAGGTGAGCGCCGCGCGCCGTGCGCTGGTGACCGATCGCGCCAGGCTGGATGTGGGCGGTGCGGTGGGCGTGCAAGTGTCGATGGAATCGAACAACGTTCAGGTGAACGTGCAGGGCAACGAGCAGCGCGATGCACCGGGCAATCGCGACAGCGGCGTGCTGAACAACGCCAACGTATGGATCGACCGACGTCGTCTCATCTACGTGCCGGCCAAGCCCGGCGTGTATGACAAAGACCGTTACTACACCGCCGGCGGTCTGCTGGAAGTGGGGGGCTATCTAGACAATACCGGCCACAGCATCGGCGAGTGGGCTGCGCAGGGCGGCACCATCATGCTGGGCGGCAAGGAGGTCGTCACGCAGCGCGGCTCGTCAATCAACCTGTCGGGCGGCTCGCTTGATGTGCAGACGGGCTTCTTGCGCCAGACGTTCTTCAAGGGGCGTGACGGGCAGCTCTACGATGCTTCGTCAGCACCGATGGACGTGCTCTATACCGGTGTCTACCAAGGCTTTGAAGCTGCGCACCCGCGTTGGGGCAACAAGACCACCGAGTACTTCTACAGCCCGCTGATTGCGCCGCGCCAGAAGCTGGAGAACGGCTACACAGCCGGACGTGACGCGGGGCAACTGATTCTTTCGACGCCCACGGCGGTGGTCGATGGCGACATCGTGAGCGCGGTCTATAACGGCCCGCGCCAGACCCAGGCGCGATCGACGAGTGCCACCGATGGCTACATGCAGGCACAGACCGCGGTGGCCATTCCGGCTACGCTGCGCATTGGCCGCTACGATGGCTACGGGCTTGCTGGCGCGTACGACACGCAGGTGCGCATTGGCGACGTGGCCGCGATTGACCCGATCACGCTCAAGGATGCGCTGTCAGCCGATCGCATCAACACGATCCAACTCGATGCGCAACGCCTGAACGACATGGGGCTGGGGGGGCTTTCCATAGCGTCGCAGGGCAATGCGACCATCGATAAGCGTCTTGCACTGGCGGATGGTGGCACGGTGTCGGTGGCGGCATCGTCCATCGATGTGAATGCCGATGTGGTTGCGCACGGCGGCAACGTGAGCCTGAGCAACGTGCTGCGTGTGGGTAATCCGACCGCGCAACCAACACCGCTGGCCAAGGACGGCAAGTCGCGTATTGCGCTGGCACAGGGCGCAACGGTGGACGTGAGCGGTCTGTGGGTCAACGGCGCGCTTGATCCAGCAACCGTGGCCGGCATGGCATGGCTTAACGGTGGCAGCGTCAGCATGGAGGGTGTGCAGGGCATTGCGCTGACGAGCGGCAGCACCATTGACGTGTCGTCGGGCGCAGGCATTCTTGCCAATGGCAGCGTGCGCGGCGGCAAGGGGGGCAACGTGACGCTCACGGCCAACACGCCGCCCAACGCGCCAGATGTCGCCGACGGCAGTTCGCTGCAACTGGGCAGCACGATCAAGGGCTACGGCGTCAACGGTGGCGGCACGCTTACGGTGGCCGCCGACAAGGTACTGATCTCCAACGGCAGTGGTGCGCAGGCGGGGCAACTGTTGCTCACGCCGGACTTCTTCCGTCAGGGCTTCTCGGCGTACGACGTCAATGGGTATCGCGGCCTGACCGTTGCGCCAGGCACGGCGTTGAATGTGGAGATGCCGGTCTACTTCGTGCCCGATGCGGCGCGCAGGGTCGGCACCGGTGTCCGCCCGGCCGACGTGCTTACGCTCTGGACACCGCCGGTTTACCAACAGGATGCGGTCAACGCCAAGCTGATCCAGCGCGGTGGGGCGAGTCTGACACTGCAATCAAATCGACTTCTGAATCAGTTGGTCGGTTCGCAATTGCAGGTGGGCCAGGGTGCACGCATCGTGGTGGACCCGGGGCAGACGGTGACGCTGCAGACGCCGGGGCAGATCACGATGGATGGGGCGATTACCGCGCCGGGCGGCACGATCAAGGTGCTGCAGATGAACCAGGCCACCGTTAGCCCCGCCGATTACTTCGATCCTCAGCGTTCTATCTGGATCGGTGATCATGCCGTGCTGGATGTTGCGGCGAAGGCGGTGACCGCTGTTGATCAGTTCGGCCGCCGTTACGGTGTGGCAGGAAATGGCGGCACGATCGCCATTGGCCCGAATGGCCCGCGCGCCAATGATGGCATTGAGCCTGCGGCCAACGCGTTCATCATCATCCGCCCTGGCGCCGTCCTGGACGCATCAGGGGCCGGCGCGGTCGTGGATGTTCTGCAAGGGGCCGGCCAGACGTTGCCGACTGGGTTGGTCACGCGACAGGTGGCCTTAGCGGGAGATGGCGGAACCATCGCGCTGGCGTCCTACAACGGTATCCACGCCGACGGCACGATGCGCGCTGCTGCGGGTGGCGCGGGCGCGGCGGGTGGAACCCTGTCGGTCACGCTGGAGACACCCCGCTACAGCACTACGCCTGATAGCAGGCCATCGCCTGACATGGTCGTGCCACGCGAATTGCTGATCGGCGCTGTGTATCGGCCTGCGCTGCCGGTTGACTTCCAGCCCGGCAAGGCGGATCCGGCGCTGGCGTTCGGCAAGACGCGAATTGGCGTCGACCGTATCGGCGCGGGCGGGTTTGATGCGCTGTCGGTCTATGCCGATATGGTTACGTTTGACGGCCCGGTCAATCTGTCGCTGGGCCGCAGCCTGCAGATTCGCAGCAATGCGTTGTCCAGTGCTGATGCAGGTTCCGCTGTACACCTGAGCGCACCGTACGTTCGCTTTGATCAAACCACTGTCAATGCGCTCGGCGGTACGTTGTATCCGATCGTTGGCGGTGGTACCACCGCTGTGACAGAGCGGCTCAAGTTGCAGAATCTCTCGCCGCTTGCCACCAAGGCAGCGCTGACGGTGGATGCAAACCTGATCGATCTGGTCTTCGCCTATGGCGCAGGGGCTTACGGCAGCTTCGATCAACCCATTCCGAATCCGCCGGGGCAGATCGCACGTGCGGGCTTCGGCGCCATGACGTTGAACAGCACCGGTGACATCCGCGTGCAGTCCGGTGGTGGTGGCTCGCGCCAGCTCACGCTCAATGCTGCGCAGGTCTACCCGGTTAGTTCGAACAACGCCCGGTTGGCCGCAACCGAGCGCATCACGCTTGGACGCAGCAGCACAGAGATTCCCAACGTGCCCGACAGCGTCTTCGGGACGCTGTCCGTATTTGCGCCCTCCATTGATCAAGGGGGGATCTTGCGTGCACCGCTGGGCAACTTGTTGCTGGGTACCACGAGCGTGAGTGATCTACCCACGCCGACTAGCCGGGTTCGCCTGCTGCCTGGCAGCCTGACCTCGGTCAGCGGCGCGGGTCTGACCTTGCCGTACGGTGGCACTTCCGATGGGGTGACCTATACCGCCAATGGTGCTCCGGTCTCGGGCGCTGGTTCGATCGACACCTTCTATTCCGGTGTACTGCGTATCAACGGCAACTCGGTGGATGTCGCACCCGGTGCAGTGCTCGATCTTTCAGGTGGCGGTGTCATTGCCGGGGCGGGCTTTATCAGCGGGCGCGGTGGCTCGGTAGATGTGCTAAAGACGCCGTTCATCAACGCCAACCCAGCATTCACGTACAGCGCCCAGAACAACGCTGTCTATGCCATCGTGCCGGGGTATCGCAATGCCTATGCTCCGTTCGATGCCGGCGCGGACATCGCTTCTGCGGGGCGGCAGATCACGATTGGTACCGGCGTCCCGGAGCTGGCTCCGGGCGTCTACACGTTGCTGCCGGCAGCGTATGCCTTGTTGCCGGGCGCTTACCGTGTCGAGCTGGGTCGCACCGGAACCTTGCTACCAACCGTATCGCAGGTGGGCGCCGGAACCTACCTGACAAGCGGTACGCTGGGGACAGCCAACACTGGCGTGCAGGCTGCGCTGCCGACACAGATCATGCTCACCCCGGGCAACGTTGTGCGCAGGCATTCCCAGTACAACGAAACAGGCTATGCTGATTTTGTGCGTGCCGATGCCAACCGCTTCGGCAACCTGCGTCCGCTATTGCCTGCCGACGGCCGGACGTTGCAGCTTCTGTATGGTGCCCCGGCTGATGGTGCGCCAGCGCTGAAATTTGCCGGATCGGCGCGCTTTGACGGTGCCCCGGGCGGCTATGGCGGCTCGTTGATGATAGACGGCTCGCCAATCGGGGGTAGTCCAAACATTGAGGTCACGCCATCCGGCGCCACGCCCACCGCAGGGTTCGTCTCGCTGGATGCCAACGCGTTGAATGCAATTGGCGCACCCCGGATGTCGATCGGGGGAGGGACACAGTTGTTCGATGGCTCGCAGCGCATGCTAGGCGGTAAGGCTGCCTCGGTGACGCTGCGATCGGGGGCTGAACTCAAGGCCCGTGAAGTGCTGCTGATCGCGCAGGCCGGCGGTGTCATTGTTGAGGATGGCGCGCGTATCAGCACGCTAGGACAAGGTGCGGACACACCTTATCCGTCCACCGACGGCTATACGTTTACGACGAAATCAAATCTGTTGGCGGTCTCCAATGGCCAACTCAACGTGACCCAGACAGCGGTGGCGGGGGCATCGAAGGGTATCTCGATTGGTCAGGCCGAGCTGTATGGCGAAGGCTCGTTGCTGTTCTCCACGCAGGGCGCTGGTCAGCTGAAGCTGAGCGACAGCGCACGCTACGGCGCGAAGTCCCTCACGCTGTCGATGTCCAGCATCAACATCGGTGAGCAGACGACACTTGATTCGGCCGCAAGCGTATTGCCCAACGGCTTGCGCTTGAACCAGGCGTTGCTCAGTCGTCTGCTGGCGGGCAATGCGGGTATTGGTGTGCCCAAGCTGGAAAACCTGCTGCTGACGGCATCGCAGTCGGTCAATTTCTACGGCACAGTCGCGCTCAATACGATCGACCCGATGACGGGCAGGTCGTCGCTGGCGTCGTTTGTGCTGAACACGCCGGCAATCTATGGGCAGGGCAACTCCGGCGATGTAGCGACTATCACCACCGACAAGCTGATCTGGAACGGCCTGAGCGATGGCGTTTTACGCTCCGGCAACAATAAGGCCCCATCGAGCCTGCGGCCAGGTGGGGTCATCGCCGGCGGCGCCGGTACGGGTAGCGGCACTTTTAACATTGTTGCGCGCGATGTGGTGTTCGGCTACGGCCCGTTCACGCAACCCGACACGCAGTTGACGCTGGATCGCCTGGCACTCGGCTTCTCCAACTTCAACGTGCAGGCCAGCCAGCGCATCACGTCCAACAATCGCAACACGCTGTCGGTTTACCAAACGCAAGGTGCATATCAACCCACCACGGGGTATCAGTACAGCGGCGGCAACCTTAACCTCGTCACGCCGTTGCTGACGGGTGACTCCGGTTCCATCAACCGGTTCACTGCGGGTGGTGCCTTGACGGTGTCGGCACCGGCTGGTGCCAGCCCTGCCACGGTACCTGGGGATGCGCTAGGTGCAGAGATCGGCTTGAAGGGCGGCTCGGTCAACATTGCCAGTGCCATCGTGCTGCCGAGCGGCAGGCTGACCGTGTCGGGCGATACCGGTGTCGCACTGGGCGATGCGGCGCGTATCGACATGGCAGGCCGTGCTGTGCAGATGGTTGACGTGACCAAGTACAGCAGTGGCGGTGACGTGTTGATCGACAGTGCACACGGCAACGTGAGCCAGGCGGCAGCGTCGCTGATCGACGTGTCTGCGCAAAACAACCGGGCAGGCAGCGTATCCGTCACGGCACTGGATGCCGCGGCAGGCCGGGTCGATCTTGCCGGCACCATCCGCGGCGGCACCAGCGGGCGCTACGACGCTGGTGGTACCGACGTGCTGTGGCAGCCCGGCAGCGTGGATGTGCGCGCGCAGACGCTGAATGATTTCGCGGGCCTGAACCAACGCCTGACGAGTGGCGGTGTGACAGGGGCGCGCAGCTTCCAGATCAAACAGGGCGATCTCGTGGTTGGCGACGAACTGAAGGCCAATACGATCAATGCGTCGGTTGATGGCGGCAGCCTGATCGTCAACGGCCGCGTCGATGCCAGCGGCGAGCAACCGGGCACGATCCGCCTGGCGGCACGCAACGGCTTGACGCTGGGTGCTGGGGCTGTGCTGGATGCGCACGGCACGCGTCTGCGCGTGGACAGCTATGGACTGCCGATCGACGCGCCCAACCGTGGCATCGTCGACTTGCGCGCGACCGACGGGCGTTTGACGCTGACCCCCGGTGCGGTGATTGACGTGCGTGCCGCAGATACCGTTGCGCGCGGCACGGTCAGCCTGAGCGCGCCACGTATCGGCGCGGATACGCAGGGCGATATCGCAATCGACGCAGCAGGCCCGCTGGATATTCGTGGTGCACGCAGCGTGGCGGTGTATGGTTTCCGCCGCTATGACAACGCGCCGCTCGATACGTCGCCGTCCGTGGACGGCAAGCCCAGCCAAGTCATCACGCAAGACTGGCTGGACGGTATTCATGCCGACAGCCAGCGCTACATCAATGCCGCTTGGACGAATGGCGACCTGCAGGCGCGCCTTGCCGGGTTGCGTGCAGCGGGTAGTGCTTACCACCTGCGGCCGGGCGTTGAGATTGTCAGTGCTACGGCGGATGGCAACCTGGCCGTGAAGGGTGACCTTGATTTTTCGGGCTACCGCTACGGCCCCAACGCTGACGCCAATGTGCGCGGTTCGGGTGAGCCGGGTGCGGTGGTGGTGCGCGCAGGTGGCAAGCTGCAGGTGTTCGGCAGCGTGACTGACGGGTTTGCACCGCCGCCTACGACGCCTGACGAGCGAGGTTGGGCACTGACAATGGGTTTGAACCCATATAGCAATGACATTGTCGTGCCACGCACTGGCATCTCCTTGGCCGACGGCACGACTTTCCCCGCCGGGGCAGTGTTGAACTACGACGTGCCGCTCAAACAACTGGTGTTGCCGGCTAACTACGTTTTGCCGGTGCGCGTGACCTTGCGCGCCAACGTGACCTTGCCGGCCGGCACCGTACTGCAGGCCGCAGTGCGCGATTCAACTGGCAAGGTGCTCTACGCGGCCGGAACTGCGCTGCGCCAGGATGCTGTGCTGCGCTCGGGCATGATGCTTGACCCGGGCAGCATCGTTGGTTCGACACTGTCCGTCATGCGATTGACTTGGCCCAAGGGTGTGCCGCTGGCGGTGGCGTCCGGCAAGCCAACGCTGGATGGAGCACTGGCGTTGAAGGTTGGCGCCGTCATTCCGGGGGCAACAGATGTCAAGCTGCCGGGCGGGGTGCAATTCGTCAATCTGCGCGATGTCGTTGGCGGTTCGCAGGGCAAGAACTGGGCTGTTGCATCGATGCTGCCCGGCGGGAGCGATTCGTGGTCCATGCGCTTGGTGAGCGGAGCAGATACACGGGCGGCTGACAGCCGCGCCACGCGCCCGGATGCCAAGCAGAATGGCGACCTTGTGCTGGGCGATGCGCATGGCTCCAGCGATGTTCGCCAGACCAGCGGCGGCTTGTACTGGTTGCCTGGCAACAGTTCAGGAAAGAAGCCCTTCGAGCCTGTGAGCCCGGATGACGAGTTCGGCTGCAACCCGACGTCATGTATCAACCTGCCAGCCGGTGATGTGCTGGTGCCGCGCTTTCCGCTTTTTAGCGTGCTGAGGACGGGTACCGGGGATCTGGACCTCGTCAGCGGCGGCAGCATCGACATGCGCTCGGCATATGGCATCTACACGGCAGGTACGCAGTCCGCTGCCATGCGAAGCAGTGATGGACGCAACCTCTACAACCAGCCGCGTGGTGTCGAGCTGTCCAACAGCGGTACCACTGTGCTGGGGCCGGCCGGCACGGTTTTCGAACCCTTTGTCAACGGGGATCCTGCTACGAGCCTGTATCAGGCCTGGTATCCGGAGCGCGGCGGCAACGTGCTGCTGTCCGCCCAAGGGGCGATCCTCGGTCGTACGCAGGGCCGCACCAACGATGGCTCGGTCCGCTCCAACAACAACCCAGGCGACTGGCTGTGGCGCCAGGGCGGTGCGGAATCGGGGCTGCCGACTGCCTGGTGGGTGAATTTCGGTACCTATGTTTACCCGATTAATGGCACTGGTGCACCGTCACCGACCAGTGCCAGCGCGTTGACCCCCTTCGTTACGGGTTTCACCGGCATTGGTACGCTCGGCGGGGGCAACCTTCAGGTGACGGCCGGAAGTGATGCCGGCATGCTGTCTAACCCGAACGCCGGTGCGATGCCAGCCAGCCAGGCATTGAACCTCGGCATCGCAAGTACTGGGCGCCTTGGCGCGGATGGCAAGCTGGTGCTGACCGGTGGCGGCGATCTGCTGCTCCGCGTTGGTGGGGCGATCAACCCGATCGAGCGGACATCTGCCGTGGGCAGCGTGAGCCAGGATAGCAGCGGTGTGCTGACCAACCTGCGCGGCAATATTCGGGTCGATGCAGGATCGATTGGACGTCTTGATCTGACCTACGGAAAAACAACGACCAGCGACCCGCGCGGTGTCGATAGATTCGCTGCCAACGATGCAACGCCATTCGGTGGGGTGGTGGTGGTACCGGGCGATGCCAATGTCGATCTGTCCACGCGCCGCGATTTGGTGCTGAGCGGTGCGGCCGATGCGGGCCGCCTGGTGCAGCCGGTCGCCACGCCCTATCTGCCGACAGTGGGCGGCGTGCTTGCCCCTCAACCCGGCGGTGGTTACAGCTGGTTCTCGCTGTGGACCGACCGGACCGCGCTCAATCTGTTCTCGGCAGGCGGAAATCTTGCGCCGACCACACAAACCGCTGCACCGGCCACCACTGCGACGGATGTGGGTGGGGCAACGGACAGCCGCTTTGTCTATCCGGGTACGCTGCGTGCCGTTTCGGCGCGAGGCGGCATCTACTACGGTGCTGGCCAGGATCTGTCGACTTCGCTGGTGCTGGCGCCGTCGCCGAGCGGTCAACTGGAAATCCTCGCCAATGGGTCGTTGTATGCAAACGGCTACGCGATCAGTCAGTCTGGCGCTGCGCAATCCGCGCTGGCCACGCCATTCCACCCGGGCTTCCGAGGCTACGCGATTGGAACGCCGGGCCCGCTGGTGAACAACACCAGCCCGGAGAGCTCGTTGCCGCGAGGCGTTGACGGCACGCCTCTGTTCACGTTTGGCGCGGATACTGCATCAGGCGTGCTGCATGCTAAGGACACTAAGCCGGCGCGGTTCTATGCCGTCAATGGTGACATCGTTGGCCTGCGCACGGGCGAGATTCTGGACTTCACGCGCGGTGGGACAGATTCGTCTCCGAAATCGCAGTCGACGTGGTATGTCGCGGCAAAGCCGGTGTGGATCGTTGCGGGCCGAGATATTGTTGGCGCGGGCACGCCACCGGGAACTTCGACGAATAGCGGCTGGGGCCCGACCTCCACCGGCAACCTCCTCCTCAACAACAACCCTAACGACATCTCCGTTGTCTCCGCTGGCCGCGACATCCTGTTCGGCAACTTCCGCGTGGCCGGCCCTGGCACGTTGGAGGTCACCGCCGGCCGCAACCTGTATCAGGCGGACAAGGGGTTGCTGGAGAGCATCGGCCGTATTGGCACCGCGATCTCTGTCAGTCCGGACGATCGCGGCAGCGGCGCAGGCATCAGCGTAATGGCAGGCGCGGGTGCAGCAGGCGCGGATTTCACGACGTTTGCACGTCGCTACCTCGATGCAGGAAATCTGGTCAACCCGAGCGCACCGCTGGCCGACCAGACGGGTAAGGTCGCCAAGACGTACGAGAAGGAGTTGCTCAACTGGCTGCAGGCCCGCTTTGACTACAAGGGCACGCAAGACGGTGCACTTGCGTTCTACCTGGGCCTGCCGCCCGAGCAGCAACGCGTGTTTGCGCGCTCGGTGTACTTCAACGAGCTGCAGGCGGGCGGGCGTGAGTACAACGACCCCACCAGCCGACGTTTCGGCAGCTACCTGCGTGGGCGCCAGGCCATTGCATCGCTGTTCCCGGATAAGGATGCGCAGGGCCGACCGATCCAGCGCGACGGCACCATCACGATGTTCGGCCCCTCGGGCATTCGCACGGACTTCGGTGGCGGCATTCAAACGCTCACGCCAGGCGGCAAGTTGATCGTCGGTGTGGAAGGGCTGGCTCCGCCGGCCACGTCGGGCCTGCTCACACAAGGGGCAGGCGACATCCAGATCTATTCGAAGGACAGCGTGTTGCTGGGCCTGTCGCGCATCATGACCACGTTTGGCGGCGGCATTCTGGTGTGGTCGGCAGAAGGCGATATCAATGCGGGGCGCGGCTCGAAAACGTCGCTGCTCTACACGCCACCGCTGCGTGTGTATGACAACGCGGGCAACGTCACGCTGTCGCCGCAGGTGCCGAGTTCGGGTGCGGGCATTGCCACACTCAACCCGATTCCGGAAGTGCCCCGCGGCGATGTGGACCTGATCGCGCCGTTGGGCACGGTGGACCCCGGCGAAGCGGGCATCCGCGTGTCGGGCGATATCAACGTGGCAGCACTGCGCGTCGTGAATGCGGCCAACATCCAGGCGCAAGGCGAGTCGCGCGGCATCCCGACGGTGGCGCTGGTCAACGTGAGTGCGCTCAGCTCGGCCAGCGCGGCGGCCAACTCGGCCACGCAGGCGGCGCAAGACGTGATGCGCCAGCAGCAGGCCGCAGCGCGCAATGGGCTGCCGTCCATCATCACCGTGCAGGTGCTCGGCTACGGCGGAGCATGCGGTGGCGAGAACGGCGACGGCGCGCAGAAGGCACCGCCGCCCGAGCGTCAGGACCGCAGCAGCTACGACCCTGGCAGCGCCTTCCAGATGATCGGAAATGGTGATCTGACCGAGCGCCAGAAGATGCGGCTCACCGCTGCCGAACGCAAGAACCTGTGATGCCGTAAGCGGGCAGCAAGCGTTCTTCATCACGTCGTCATCGCGCAGTCATACATCGCGCGATGCTCTCTCACTCTGCGGCGCATCCAAACATGTGGATGCGCCGCAGAGCCCCTTCCCATAAGGCTTGATGGCGTGTGTTCGATCACGCGATGCCGTGTCGCGCCTCGCTTCATGAAGCTTGCGTGACATCACAAAATGTTTGCGGATTTGCATTTCAGCAAACGTCATTCCTGTGAAGACCGACGGCTGGCCAACGACACAGTCGCACGTCGCACAACACACGAATGAATGCCGAATCGGCACCGAGCCAACGCATGTCCCAATTCAAACAACGCCGCAAACAACGCAGGTCTGCGGGGAGTGTCCGGCTGGCGATGCTGTCGCTGCTGATGCCGGGCGTGGTCCTGGCGCAAGAGCCACCGGCGCCCGTTGCCGCACCGGTTGCAGCGCCGTCTTCCGAGGCTGCATCGCAACGCAAGGTCAACATCAATGAGTACGTCGTGCGCGGCAACACCACGCTCGACATCCGCACCATCGAGAAGACCGTCACACCGTTTCTTGGTCCGGATCGCACGCTCAAGGACATTGAAGACGCGCGCGCCGCACTGCTGGCGGTGTATCAGGCCAAGGGCTATCAGTCTGTCTATGTGGATCTGCCAGAACAGCAGGTGACGGGCGGCGTGGTGATCCTGCAGGTGAACGAAACACGTGTGGGCCGCGTGCGCGTGACGGGCGCCGAGTACACCTCGCCGCGTTTGGTGCGTGAAGGCGTGCCTGCACTGCAGGAAGGCAAGGTGCCGGATTTCACGCAGGCGCAGACGGAGCTGTCGACGCTCAACCGGGCCGATCGCCAAGTGATTCCGGTGGTGCGTCCGGGGTCGGTGCCCGGCACGATGGATGTCGACCTGAAGGTGGACGACAAGTCGCCAGTGCACGCCAGCATCGGCCTGAACAATGACCGCAGTGCCGAGACGCGCCCGTTGCGGATGACGGCCTCGGTCAGCCACGACAACCTGTGGCAGCTCGGGCACCGTGCGTCGCTGTCGTTCTTTGGGGCACCGCAGGATTTCAGCCAGGCGCGTGTGTGGTCGGGTGCATACACCGCACCGATTCCCGATACGAACTGGAGCCTGGAGTTCTCGGGCTACAAGTCCGACAGCAACGTTGCCACGACGGGCGGCACCAGCGTGCTGGGCAAGGGCCACGCCGTGGGCGTGAAAGCCAACTACGTACTGCCGACGGCGGGTGCGTGGTGGCAACAGATCGGCGTGGGAATCGATTTCAAAGACAACGCCGAGAGCCTGCGCTTTGGCAACACAAGCGACCACGTGCCGCTCAAGTACGCGCCCATCTCGCTGTATTACACGGGCTATCGCCAGAGCGAGCGTGACACGCTCAGCCTGAACCTGAGCGCCACTGCCGGTACGCGCAGCCTGTTCGGCTACGGCAGCGATGAGCGTGCATACGACTACAAGCGCGTGAACTCGCGTTCGAGCTTCCTCGCTTTCAAGGCTGACGCCACCGAAACGCACACCTTCCAGGGCGGTTCACAAGCCGTGGTGCGTGTGGCAGGGCAACTGTCGGATTCGCCATTGGTTTCCAGCGAGCAGTTTGCCGCCGGCGGCATGAGTAGCGTGCGTGGTTACCTGTCTGCGGAAGCGACGGGTGACTACGGTGCGCTGGCTTCGTTCGAGTGGCGGACTGCGCCGTACACGAAGTTCGCGCCCGCACTGGACGAAGTGCGCTTCTACCTTTTTACCGATGCCGCCTACCTGCGCTTGCGGCAGGCGCAGGTGGAGCAGGCGAGCAGCTTCTCGCTCCTCTCGCTTGGCTTTGGCACCAGTTTCAAGTTGACCGACTACGTGCGTGGCCGCCTGGAGTTCGGCTATCCGCTGCGCGACGGCCCCAGCACGCGTGCGCACACGCCGCGTGTGAACTTCAGCGTGAACGCCAGCTATTGAACGCGCTATCGCGCCACGTCTAACCGCTTACCTGCTTTGTCTTCGGAGAGTTTCTGCCATGCGACGCATTCTGTTTCTGCTCACGTTGCTGAGCGCCTTCCTGCCCGGCACCGCGCTGGCGTGGTGGCAGCCTGATTGGGCCTATCGCAAACCGATCACCGTGGATGCGGGCCCGCAAGGCGGTGCACTCAAGAGCGATGCCGGCCGCACGCCCGTGCTGGTGCGCCTGCACACCGGCAACTTTAGCTTTGACGGCACGAGCGAGAACGGCGCCGACCTGCGCTTTGTTGCCGCCGATGACAAGACCGTGCTGAACCACCAGATCGAGCAGTTCGACCCGCTTCTGGGCATCGCGCTGGTGTGGGTGGATGTGCCGACAGTAACGACCGGCGCGCCGCAACGCATCTGGATGTACTACGGCAACCGCAAGGCGCCGGCATCGGGCAACGGCCAACTGACTTTCGACCCGGACTACACCGCGGTCTATCACTTTGGTGAGACCGGCGCGCCGCCGCGTGACACGACGGCCTACGGCAACCACGCGCAAACGCCCGTCACCACGCTGGATGGTGCGGTGATCGGCAAGGGTGCGCAGTTCAACGGCACGCCGCTGATGCTGCCGGCGTCCCCATCGTTGACCACGCAGGCCAATGGCACGTTCACGGTATCGGCGTGGGTGCGGCCTGAGAAGCTGGCGGCAGGGCAAGTCATCTACGCACGCCGCGATGGTGCCAACGAGTTTGTGCTCGGCGTGGACAACGGCGTGCCGTTTGTGCAGGTGAACGGCCAACGCAGTGCACCTGGCCAACCGGTGCGTGATGGCCAGTGGTCGCACGTGGCGGCTACCGCGGATGAGCAAGGTGTGCATCTGTATGTCAATGGCACGGTTGCGGCCACCTTGGAGGCACATCTGCCCGCGCTCAACAGTGCGGCTGCCGTGGGCGGCGATGCACCGGGTGGCGCGGGGTTGAATCCGTTCAACGGTGCCATTGATGAACTGCGCTTGTCCAAGACGGCTCGCCCGGCGGGCTTGATTCAAGCCGATGCCATTGCACAAGGTGCCGAATCGCGCTTGGTGTCGATGGGCCCGGATGAGCAGCAAGCCGGCAAGAGTCACTTCGGCTTCATCCTCGCAGCCATGCCAGTCGACGCGTGGGTGGTGGTGTGCGTGCTGGGCCTGATGATGGCCGGATCGTGGGCCATCATGATCACCAAGAGCCGCTACTACAGCACGGTGTCGCGCGCCAACGCACGCTTTATGGTGGTGTTCCGCGAGACGGCGGGCACGTCGCTCGATTCGCTGGTGCGCGGTGGCAAGGTGGGCGCTGATGTCCGACAGGATTCCTCGCTGTGGCGCCTGTACGAGATCGCCATCCGTGAGATGCAGTTGCGGCATGAGCGCGGCTTCGACATCAACGCCGTTTCTGCTGCCACCATCGCCGCCATTCGCGCCGCCATGGAAGGCGTGATGGTGCGCGAGAACGAGCGCATGGCGCGCCGCATGAACTGGCTGTCCACCACCATTGAGGGTGCCCCGTACGTCGGCCTGTTCGGCACGGTGATCGGCATCATGCTGGTGTTCGTGGTGGCGGCCATGGCTGGCGCAGTGGACATCAACTCGGTGGCGCCGGGCATGGCTGCGGCACTGCTGTGTACCGCGGCTGGCCTGGGCGTGGCCATTCCCGCGCTGTTTGGCTACAACTGGCTCGCCTCGCGTTCCGACGCCATTGCAGCGGACATGGCCGTGTTCGTGGACGAGTTCGCCACGCGCCTGGCGGAAGAGCACGGCGATGGTCGCGCCACCGTTGTACTGGGCGATACCGCGCCACGTGCTGCACACGCAGACCACCGCGCCGACACGTCGGGCGGCGGCTTTGTGGCCAGTCCGGCCGCGCCGCACCGCGAGTAAGGGGCCGCCATGGCAAACGTGTCCCGCTTTGGGCCCAAGAAGCGCGCCAGCGGTATCAACATCACGCCGTTCGTGGATGTGCTGCTGGTGGTGCTGGTGATCTTCATCCTGACCAGCAACGCGAGCATTCCCGGTATCAAGGTCAACCTGCCGAAGGCCAGCGCGTCGGTAGCCCTGGAAAAGCCAAAAACCAAAGCCATCACCATCGACAACAACGGGCAGGTGTTCCTGGATGCGTATCCGGTGACGCTGCCCGAGCTGGAAGACCGCCTGCGCACCGAGAAGGCCATCACGCCAGATTTTCCGGTGATTGTGCGTGGCGATTCGTCCGTGCAGTACGCCAAGGTGGTGGAGGTGCTCGACCTGCTGCGCAAGATCGAGCTCAACCAGATCGGTCTGGTAACCGGCAAGCCGGCGGCATAAGGGCGGCGCAACCATGCAGCTCGACCTGAACCCGTCCGCGCCTACTGCCGATCCGCAACCTGCTTTCTGGCGGCGTTGGGGCGGCCATGTGATCGGCGCCGTAGCGGTGCTGATCGTCGTGGCGGTGGTGTGGTATCTGCTCGCGGGCACGGCCAGCACCAAGCGTGAGGCTCCGTCCACGCCGATGCTCGTGCTGCAGCCGCCACCACCTCCGCCGCCTCCGCCACAGCCCGAAAAGCAACCTGAGCCTGACAAGGTGAAGCCCGAAGTGGTGGAGCCCAAGCCCGACCCCACCCCTGAAACACCCAAGCCTGCAGACGACACGCCCAACCCGGCGAAGGACCTGTCCGACCCCGTCACGATGAACGCCGACGGGCAGGCCGGCACTGACGCCTTCGGTATCGGCGCAGGCAAGGGCGGGGGCATGAGCGGTACGGGTGCCGGCGGCGGCAATGCCACGTACGGCCGCTACTTCGGCTACGTGCTGCAGCAGGCCCTGTCGCGCGATGACCGCGTACGCCGCCTGGCGTTCCTGATGCAGGTGAACGTGTGGCTGGACCCGAACGGCCGCGTCACCCGCGTTGAGTTGGTGCACGGCAGCGGCAATGCCGACACCGACCAGGCCGTGCTCGCCTCCTTGCGCGCGATTGAGCGTGTGGATGAGCGGCCACCGGCTTCCCTGCAGTTTCCGCAGCGGGTGACGCTGCAAGGCAAACGGCCCGCCGGCTGACAACGACACGCCGGCGCGCCAGGGCGGGCCGGCATTCCAGCATGCAACGCACTTCTTCCAACAACATGGCACTCAACCCCGTTACCCACCCATTCCGTGCCGCTGCACTGGCATCGGCTGCCGGCCTGTTGATCGCGTCGGGCAGCGTGCACGCGCAAGCTGCCACGGGCGAGACCACGATGGTCAAGCTCATCCGCGGCCTGATCCAGAGCGGTGCACTCAAGAAAGACGTCGGCGAAGCACTGCTCGCGCAGGCCCGTGCCGAAGCGCAGGCTACGCAGCAACTGCAGCGCCAGGTGGCCGCGCAGGCGGCTCAACCTACGCAAACGGCAGGCGTGAAGGCCGAGCCCGGCGATGTGCGCGTGCCCTACGTGCCGCAGACCGTGCGCGACCAGATTCGCGACGAGGTCAAGAGCGAGGTGCTGGCCCAAGCCAAGACCGAGCGCTGGGCCGCACCCGATGCCATTCCCGCCTGGACGCAGGGCATCCGCGTGGAAGGCGACGTGCGCGTGCGCAACGAATCGCGCTTCCTGTCCAACCAGAACAGCAACATCGAAATCGACTGGGCAGCCATCAACGCCGGCTCCGGTTTCGACGTCAACAGCAACACGAACACCAAGCTGCCGCCGCTGCTCAACACTTCACAGAACCGCCGTAACCAATGGCGTGTGCGGGCGCGGCTGGGCGTCTTTGCCGACATCTCGGAGAGCACGCAGGCAGGCATCCGCCTGGCCTCGGGCAGCGACAACAACCCTGTGTCGACCACGCAGTTGCTGGGCACCGCGCAGGGCAAGAAGAACGTGTGGCTGGATCAGGCATGGATCTCGCACAAGCCGGCTGACTGGGTGACGATCACGGGCGGCCGCTTTGCCAATCCGTTCTGGTCGACCGACCTGCTGTTTTCGCAAGACCTGAACTTTGATGGCATTGCCGCCAACTTCAGCAAGACGCTGCGCGGCGACACCATCACCGTGTTCGGTACCGCCGGCGTGATTCCGCTGGAGTACTCGGCCGATGGCTTCCCCAGCCGCAGCCAGGACAAGAGCTCAAGCCAGAACAAGTGGCTGTTCGCTGCTCAGGCGGGTGCGGAGTGGAAGGTGGACTCGCGCAACACGGTGCGTGGTGCGGTGGGCTACTACAACTTCAACAACGTCACGGGGCAGGTGTCGCAACCGTGCGCGTTGTACTCGGGGCTGGACAACTGCAGTACGGACTGGTCACGCCCGGCCTTCATGCAGAAGGGCAACACGTTGATGCTGTTGCGCAATATCGCGCTCAACCCGCTGGACCCGGCCAACACGCCGCAGCCGCAGTACGTGGGCCTGGCATCCGAGTTCCGTCTGCTGGATTTGAACGCGCGTTGGGACACCAAGATCATGGGCAACTATGGCCTGCGCTTCGATGCCAACTACATCCGCAACCTGGCCTACGACGCCGACAAGATATGGCAGCACGCTGGGCCTGGCGGCATCGTCAACAACTTCGGCGGCACCGGGGGTACGAACCGCTCGGACTTCCGCAGCGGCGGCAATGCCTACATGCTGCAGGCCACCTTCGGCAAGCCGGCCCCAAGCGCGCGTGGCGATTGGAACGTCATCGCCGGCTACAAGCGCATCGAAGCGGATTCCATGCCCGACGGCTACAACGACCCGACCTTCCACGGCGGCGGCACCAACGGCCGCGGCTACTACTTTGGCGGCTCGTACGCGGTGGACAAGAACGCCTGGTTCACCGGCCGCTGGATCTCCACGCGTGAAGTCACCGGCCCGCGCCTGTCGATCGACACGCTGCAGCTCGACTTCAACGCCAAGTTCTGAGGGGAGGCGACGTGGACGAGAACCGAATTGCCTCACGGTTGCTGTTGATGCTGCTGGCAGCGGCATCGCTGGTGCCGTGCGCTGCGCTGGCGCAACAGCCCAGCATGGAAGAACGCTTGCGCACGCAGTTGCGTGCCACCACAACGCAGCTTCAGCAAGCGCAGGCGCAGCTCGCGCAACTGCAGGCCAGTGGGGGTGCCAACGCGCCCACGTCTGATACCGCCAAGAAAGAACTTGCCGACCTGCGCGCGCAGCTTGAAGCGGAGCGCGTTCGCACTCGCCAACTGAGCGAGGGCAGTGCTGCCGCGCATCGCGAAGCGCAAACCGTGGCGGAAAAGGCCAACACGCAGATCACGCAACTGCGGGCCGCGTACGACGAACTGCTGCGCCGTGCCCGCGCCAGCGAAGCCGAACGTCAGAAGCTGACCACTGCATCCACCACGCAGCAGAACGCCTTGCAGCAATGCGAGGCCAAGAACGCCAAGCTCTACGCCGTCGGCCAGGAAGTGCTCACCGCCTACGAGTCGATGGATGTGAGCACCGTCATCGCCGCGCGCCAGCCATTCGCCACCAAGTCGCGCGTCAAGTACGAGCAAATCGCGCAGGAATATGGCGACAAGCTGTACGAAGGGCGCTTTGATCCGCGTGCTGTTACCGCGCCCACGCCTGCCTCTGCGCCCGAAGCCTCTGCGCCACACGCGGAAGCGCCCAAGGCGCCCTGAGTTTTCTCCTCACCGATTCACTCACGCACATGACGCCCATGTCCATGCTGACCACGCTTTCCCCCACCAATGTGTCTGACGCCATCAAGGCGGCCGGCGGCGCTGTGACTGCCATCGAGCAAGGTGGCATCACCCATCTGACCAGCGCCAGCCATGGCATCAGCTTCCAGATTCTGTGGGGCAACGCCATCGAGCCAGATCACTATGCAGACTTCACGCTGAGCTGCCCGCTGCGTGTGCAGGGTGGCACGCTGCCCGACGGGCTGATTGCTGATTGGCACCGCTCGCGCCGCTTTGCACGCCTCGCGCAGCACGGTGATTTTGTTGTGCTGGAGATGGATGTGATCGCCGCTGGCGGCATCTCCAACGAGTACTTGGCCATGCAGATCCGCTTGTGGATGCAGATGATGGGCGAGTTCTTCGTCTACCTGCGCAACTACCGCGATGAGCCGGAAGCACAGGCCGTTGCATCGGATGTAAACGCAGCTCAGTCCACGGAAGCCGTCGCGCAGTAATGCAATCCATCGTTCTGCTTTGATGCTGCAGCGTTTGCACGACCATGAAAAAAGCCCGGCAATGCCGGGCTCAAACCTCGCGACAGCGGCGAACCGCTGCCAATGTCGCACTCGATTAACGACCAGCCTTGCCTGCGCAAGCCGTGGTGTTGCCGATGTTGACGTTCTTGCCGTTGACGTTGTTGATCAGATTGTCGCGGATGGCGCTGACCAGCGTGGTCGGCAGCGGAGCGAAACCGTTGTTGCGGATCCGCGGACGGTTGTCGTTCGTACCCGAGTACGTCGTGTGACGATCCAGGAAACCCAGGATCTTGCTTTGCACCGTGGCGTCCTTGTAGCACTGGACTTGGTCCAGGTACGTCAAGCCCGAGATCGGGTAGCCAGCGGCCGGGGTAGCGACCGTCAGCGCCCAGCTTTCGGGCTTGGACAGGTCGGAGCCCACTGCCGGCAGCGAAAGCAGTGCCTGCGTGGTGTTGGAGGAGGTCGGTTGATAGTCCAGACCGTCGGTTGCGTTGGTCAGCGAAGCGGCGGCCAGGTTTTGCGTGGCAACACCCGAGCTCGGGGCGAGCGTGGTGTTGATGTAGTCGGGGCTCAGGTAACCGATTGCGTTACCAGTTGCCACGCCATCACGTACACCTGCGCTCAGGTTGCCACCCACGAAGTTGCTCGGGAAACCGCCCGGGAAGCTGTCGGAGAACTTCGTGCTCACCACGAAAGCGACGTTCGAGTTGCCGCCGCTCGTGCAAACGGCGTTCAGGTGGCGCGTGAAGATTTCCGACGTGCCGCTGCTGTCCGAACGGTAGACGACCTTGATCGTGCCGGAAACCGAGCTATCGATAGCGCTCCAGTCAGTGATCTGGCCCGAGAAGATGCCGCACAGTTGGTCGTCGTTCAGCGTAACCGCGCTCAGACCATCCTTCTTGAACGGGATGCCGACCGGCGTGCCGACCGACGGGATCTGCACGAGGTTCCCTTCCGTGGGACGGCGGTTCGTGTTGTAGGTGTTGATTTCCGTGCTGCTCAGCACCGAGTCGCTACCGGCGAAGTGCACAGTCGTGTCGGAACGCGGCGTTTGGTAGGCGTTGTTGAAGGCGGCCGGAGCGTTGGTCAGCAATGCGGTCTTGCCGGCGCCGCTGCCCGTCACGGCATAGATGTGGTTCGGGCCAAACGCAGCGATTTCCGAGCCGTACAGGAACTCAGGCAGCGAAGCGCCACCGCCAACGACCACCGGCGATGCCGGGCTCGGGTTCGGTTGCGTGCCGGCGAAGGCCACCGTGGCGGTGCCAAGGGCCAGCGCGGCGCAGGCGGCTTGAATCATGACTTGCTTCAGCTTCATGGAGTGCTCCAGAGGAATAGGGATCAGCAAATACAAGTTGTGTTGTTTTGCCGATGTGCACGCATGAATGCATTCACATCGGCATGCAGAGTATTGATGCCGGGTGTGAATCAGGCGGGATAAGCAGATGAAAAAGCGATGGCGCTAGCTCATGCACTTGCGTCATGAGTTTCTGCGATTTGAAGGCCGTGAAATATAAGTCGTGTGCGGTTTTACGGGGCGCCGTTCGTCAATTAGAGGCGGGCTCTGCGTTTGGGTTTCACGGTGACAGGCGTAAGGCATTGCACCATGCACAAATGCGGAATGCAATCAAAACAATTGAGTTGTCTGATTGCATTCAGATTGAAATTCAATTGAGAACAAACCATGGCGTATTCAGCCAGGGGCGCGTATTGCCTTTTTGATCTCGCTCCAAAGCAGAGCAAGGCACAACGCAAGACGTAAGGCATCACAAGAGGGGGGGCGTTGCAGATCCATCCAACCATGAGGTCCATTCATGAACTTGGCTTTGCATCCGACCGAAGAGCGCATGTTGACGGTAGCGATGTACCTGGAAGAATTTGGTCACTTGGCAAAGACCGAACATGTGCCGCGCGCACGCTGCCCGATCTGCCATGGGGCGTTGTATGTGATCGGTTCGAAGAGCGACAAGCTCAAGCCGCGCTTCAGCCATATCAGCGGCGAGCGGTTGTGCTGCCCGCTCGTGCGCAATGGCGAGGCGCCGACCGACATCACGGTCGAACAGCAAGCGGATGCCGCACTCGCGCAACGCAACCGCGAGCGCTTTCTCGCGCAATGGCAGTGGCACTTTGCGTTCATGAAGCGGCCACACCATGCGCCTACGCTGTCCATGGCACGCTTCATTGCCTTGCTCGATTACGCCTCGGCACGCAACCTGTGGGCGTACAAAGAACTCAAGTCGGCGAGCGTGCCGTACATCCTGCTGTCGTATGCGGGCTTCATCCTGGCGGGGCGGCAACGCGGCGGGCGCTGGCTGCATTTCTGGTTCGACTCGTCCGTGCGCGATGTGCACGACCTGCATACGCAGCGTGGGTCACCGCCGCGTTTCTTTCGCGCGCACTACACACATCCACGCGCGACGCTGCTGCCCTCGCAACAGCATCTGTTCCATATGGAGGAGGTGAGCTTGTCGCAGACGTATCTTGAAGAGGCACAGCCCAACGTGAACGCGGAGGATGTGGGTGCGTTCTGGACCTATCTGCGCCGGGCGGAGGCATGAAGCGCAGCCGCATACGTTGTGAGCGGGGCGCGGCCGTCGTCACCGCCCTGCTGGTGGTGGCGATGGCGGTGACGCTGGTGGCGACGATGTTTGCTGGCCAGAAGGCCGCCATCCGCACGGTAGAGGTGCAACGCTTGCGCGCCGACACGGTGTGGATGCAGCGGGCCTCTGTGGAGTGGGCGCGCATGCTGTTGCGTGAGAACGCGCGCACCGCGCCCGCCGATCATCTCGGCCAGCGCTGGGCCGCCCCCGTCAACGATCTGCCGGTAGCCAGCGTGCTGGGCAAGGCGGGCGCGCAGGCGTTCGGTGCCGCGGGGGACATGCGCGTCGACGGCTACATTGAAGATGCGCAGGCGCGCTTCAATCTCAACACGCTGGTGACGGCTGCCGAAGGCGGCAAGCCGCCGGGCATCCGGCCGGAAGGTGTGCGCGTGTATCAGCAGTTGCTGGCGAAAGCCGACCTCGATCCGTCGTTGGCGGCACTGACGGCCACGGCCATTCTGCGCAGTCTTGACGCGAAGGCATCTTCCGCATTCGCGCTCGCGCAGCCGGAAGACCTGGTGCGCATTCCCGGCTATACGGCCGACGGTGTACGCAAGCTCGCGCCCTATGTGGTGGTGCTGCCCGAGCCTACGTCTGTCAACCTGAACACGGCGGGGCCGGAGGTGCTGGCGGCAACGATTCGTGGTCTGTCGCCGGGGCAGGCGGCTGCGCTGGTGTCGAGCCGTGACAGGGCATGGTTTCGCGATATGGGGGACCTGACCAACCGCCTGAAGGCCATTGCGCCAGGCTCGGCCGAGCAGGGCGACATCCTGCTGGAAACGCGCAGTCGCTACTTCATCGCGCACAGCCGGTTGCGCAACGGGCGGGCCACACGTTCACTCGATGCGCTGATCTTGCGAGAGGGCATCGGCGAGCGTTACCGCACCTCTGTGCTGTGGGTGCACGAGCCGGTTATGCCGGGCATTGATGGTTGAAGCGGGAGCCGTACGCTACAGATCCGCCAGAACGACCTTGGTATAGGGCGCGTCATTGACCATCACGGTCACTTCCAGGCCTGTCATGGCGTTGGGGGTTATCCGCCACAGCATGCCGGGGACCGCCACGGCGGATGCAGGACGCGATGCATCTGCCGACAACGCCCGCCACCCCTGTGTCGTCCACCCACGTACTTGCAGCGCCGATGTATGTTCCAACAGCGTCAGTCGCTCCGGCAATGTGGCATTCAGCGCTTCACGTGCGGAGCCGCGCTCGTTGAGTGGCACCGAAGCTTCGCGGATGAGCGAGCCACCGTCCACGCGATAGCGCACCACCTGCCAGCGGATCGGCTGACGCGCGTCGCGCAGCATGCGCACGATGCGCAGGGCGCCATCGCCAAACACAACAGATGGTTGACCGAGATCGTCGTCGCGCACGGCCTCGCCAAAGTCGGTATCGAGCTGCTCGAACAGACGGTCGATGGCGCGTGTCTCCTCCAGGCTGTCCGTCAGCCGATGCTGGCCACGGATGATGCCGTCCAGCGAGCGCCACGAGATCAGTGCAATGATCGCCAGGATGGTGATGGCGATCACCATTTCGATGAGGGTGAAGCCGGCGGACGAACGGGCGCGCTGCATCAGCATCAGAAGGCCTGGTTGGACATGTCGGCAAGCACGGTGGCCACCTGCGCCAGGCGCACGCGCGTCTCCAACCCTTCGCCTTCGCGATAGACGGAGACGACGACCAGATGGAATACCGGGTTCTCCAGCACGATGACCGTGTCTTCGCATGTGAGCGCAATGCGCCCCTGACTGCACGGTGTGCGATGCAGCCCCGGCGGCGGTACAGCATTGGCCAGGCGCATGCGCGCAAGGTGGTTGGCGGCGCTCCATTGCGCCAGCGTGCGCTCGCGCATGCCAGCGCTGGAATCGGCCAGCAAGCCGGTCGCCCGCAGGCAGGCACCGAGCGCCACGGCCACGATCACCAGCGCCACCAGCACTTCCAGCAACGTGAAGCCGGCAGCGCGCCGCCGCCCGGGTCTATTGCACAACATAGCGGCTCGGGCCCGTGGTGACGATAGCGACCTGAGCCGCGTCGACCGCCATGCGCAGGGTGATGGGCGGCTCGATGGCCTCGCGGCCGAACAGCACGCGCACGCTGCCGGATTGCGCGGGGCGGCCCACCTGCATGAGCGACAGTGCAGACAACGGCTGGCGCCATTGGCCCGCGCGCAGCACGTCGCCCCGCAACGGTTGCCACGTATCGCGCTCGCGGATGAGGAAGCGATAGCCCTCGGGCGTGGCCTCCCACACGATGGGCTGCGAGCGCAGGCGCGCCTCGTCGTGCGCCGCCTGCAGCAAGAATATCAGGCGCTGCGCCTGGTGTTCCAGCACCGTGCGCTGGCTCGGTTGTGCATTGACGACCACCGCCCCCATCACGATGCCGATAATGACCACCACCACCAGCATCTCCAGCAGCGTGAAGCCGCGTGCGTGCATGCCGGTGCGCATGCTCAGCGCACCATCTGGTTGATGTCGAGAATCGGCATCAGCACGGCCAGCACGATCAGCAGCACCATCACGCCCATGCTCAAGATGAGTGCGGGCTCCAGCAGACCGGTGATGAACAGCGTGCGGCGCTCCAGTTCGCGTGTTTCGCCCTCGGCTGCGCGGTCCAGCATGGGGGCGAGGTTGCCGGTGGATTCTCCCGAGCGGATCAAGTGGACCAGCACCGGCGGAAACCGGTTGGCATGCGCCAGCGCCCGCGAGAGCGATGTGCCTTCACGGACGCGGCTGATGGCGTCTTCCACGTTCTGGCGCAGCACCACGTTGTTGAGCGTCTCACCGGCGGCTTGTAGCGCCCGCAGGATCGGCACGCCCGCGCTGATGAGAATTGCCAGCGTGCTGGCAAAGCGCGCCGTGTTGTAGCCGCGCACGAGCCGGCCGACCAGCGGTGCACCGAGCAGCCAGCCGTGCCACGCTTGTCGGGGGCCAGGGCGCCGCAGCAGGCGTTTGACACCCACGCCGATGCCCACCGCAACCATGGCAGCCAACCAGCCCCAGTCGCGGGCGAAGTCACTGCAGGCCAGCATGACGATGGTCAGTGTCGGCAACTTCTGCTTGGTCGTCGTGAACACCCCCACCACCTGCGGCACCACGTAGGTCAGCAGGAACACGACGATGCCGAATGCCACCACGGTAACGACGGCCGGGTAGGTGAAGGCCAGCTTGATCTTCTGCGTGAGCGCGTTGCGGCCCTCGATGTAATCGGCCAGGCGTGAGAGCACCACGTGCAACTTGCCCGTGTGCTCGCCGGCGGAGACGAGGGCGCGATAGATGTCAGGAAAGTCACGCGGATGGCGGGCGAGCGCACCGGACAGCGATTGCCCGCCCACTACCTCCGAGCGCAGCGTGCTGATGAGGTCGCGTACGTAATCGCGTTCGGCTTCAGCCGCCAGAGCGGACAGTGCTTCGTCCAGCGGCAGCCCGGCCGTCAACAGGCTGGCCAGTTGGCGCGTGAACAGCGCTTGCTCGGTGGTGCCCAGGCGATGGCCGAGCAGCCCGTTGAGACTGGTGCCGGCGGTGCGCTCGGCCACGGCCGACACGTCGATCGGCGTCATGCCACGCGAGCGCAGCAGGGTGCGCGCGCCGCGGCTGCCGTCGGCGTCGATGACGCCACGGCGCAGTTGTCCGGCCGGCGTGACGGCCTCGTAGCGGAAGGTCGGCATGAGCGAGAACGGGCGAGAACTGCGGGTTCATCAGCAAAGCCGGACCGACTCTAGACAACAAAGATGGCGCTGCGGTGTGCGAAAGTTTGCACAAGCGTGTCAGTGCGACATGCGCGGCAGAATCAGGCCCGCTTGCGCGCCGGGCGCCGGCCCATCTCTTGCAGGAAGGCCTGAGCGCGCGCCTCGCTGGTGTAGGCCGTGTTGATCCGCACCCAGGGCGAGACCTCCAGGTTCGGCCGGAAGTAACTACCGGGCGCCAGCGTCACGCCATGCTGTTCCGCCGCAGTCACAAGGTCCCGGGAATCCTCCACGTGCGGCACGCGCGCCCACAGGAAGTTGCCGCCGGGCGGGTGGTGAAACACCTCCCAGCCCGCGTCGGTCAGCACATCGAGCGAGGCGATGATCGAATCGCCGATGCGCTGGCGCAGCCGCTCGACGTATTTGCGATAGGCGCCGCGTTCCAGCAATGTGGCGACAACGGCCTCTGCAAAGCGCGAGCCACCCACGCTGGTGAGCATCTTCACGTCGGTCAAATCCTGCACGAGATCGCGCCGCGCAATCAGGTAACCCACGCGCAGCGATGCCGACACCGTCTTGGAGAACCCGCCAACGTAGATCACGTGTTCGAGCTGGTCCAACGTAGCCAGCCGCGCGGTCGGGTCGCCCTGGATGTCGGCAAAGATGTCGTCTTCCACAAATACGAAGCCGTGGCGCCGCGCCAGCTCCAGCAGGCGGAACGCCACCGGCGGTGACAGCACCGAGCCCGTCGGGTTGTGCAGCACGCTGTTGATGAAGAACAGCTTGGGGCGGTGCTCGCGCAGCATCGCCTCGGTCACTTCCACGTCGGGGCCGTCGGCGGTGCGAGGAATGCCGACCAGCTTGACGCCATGCAGGCGCAGCAGGCCAAACACGTTGTAGTAGCCCGGGTCTTCTACAAACACGGTGTCACCGGGTTTGAGCAGATGGCGGATGACGAGGTCGATGGCTTGGCTGGCGCCCACCGTCATCATCACATTGGGCAGCTCGGCCTGGATGCCCAGTTGGCGGGCGCGCATCATGATCTGCTGGCGCAGCGCGGTGTTGCCCAGCGGCGTGGCGTAGTCGATGACGGCTTCCACGTCGGTGCGCGAGACCTGACGGATGGCCTGCGTGAGGCCGTCCAGGTCGCGCCAGTCCGCCGGCACAAAACCGCCGCCCAGCTTAAGTGACGCATCGGGGTAGTTGAACTGCTCGAGGATGTGATCGGATTCGATCTCCGCCCGGCGCGGGTCAGACCAGCCGCGTCCTGCCCGCCCGGTCAGGCCGCTCTCGGCCACGTAGAAGCCCGAGCCGTGGCGCGAGTCCAGCAGCCCCAGTGACACCAGCCGGTCATACGCCTCGATCACCGGGAAGCGGCTGATGCTGTACTCGGCCGCCAACTGGCGGATCGACGGCAGCTTGGCGCCTGGCCGCACATCGTTGTCTCGAATCCACGCCTGCACGCCGGCCACGATCTGGTCAGCAATGGGCACGCGGGTGGTGGCGTCGATCAGGAGCTTCATGGGCGGCAGCCCTCCGTAGCGGATGATGCAGAACAGTCACATGCAACTGTTCGTGAGTGATTGCATTGTAGCGACCCGCTGTGCAAGGGGAAGGCGCGCTGACCTCCGCCTTATGCGATAAACGTTGATCGAAGGGCGGTTTTATTCGTTTTATCAAATATCACCCACGGCTAGAGTGGGCTTGTCCATCATTCATTGTTGCCAAGCCGGAGGTCCGATGTCTTCCAACCCTGCTCAAGCTGCCGCTGTTGCGCGTGATCCGGCCGTTCAGGCCGTGCTCGACAGTGTATTGGCGACGCCTTCTGACGCCCTGCTGGAGCGCGCACGCGCCCACGCTGCCGCACAAGGGTTGCGCTATGCGGGCGGTCTCTCACCGGCCGAGGCCTGGGCGCTGGCTAGCCGCGGCGAGGCCATCCTCGTAGACGTGCGCACCGCAGAGGAGCGCAAGTTCGTGGGCCGTGTGCCCAACACCGCGCATGTTGCCTGGCAGACGGGCCCCGCCATGCTCAAGAACCCGCGCTTCCTGCGCGAGTTGGAGAAGGCCGCGTCCAAGGATGCGGTGCTGTTGTTGCTATGCCGAAGCGGTAAGCGCTCTGCGGCGGCAGCCGAAGCCGCCGCAGCGGCAGGCTTCGCCAACGTGTTCAACGTGCTCGAAGGCTTCGAGGGCGATCTCGATGAACAGCAGCAGCGCGGCGAGGCCGGCGGCTGGCGCCGCTGGGGTCTGCCCTGGCAGCAGGACTGAAGTCCCGCGCTGGCGCGCAGCACCCAACCACAAGACCAATCACTGAACACTGAACAGGGGAGCGACGATGAGCGACAGCATCATCGCGGGGCGGCCTGCGCCCGTGCAAAGCGCCGGCTGGCAACTGGACCGCATTGTTAGCGAACTGCACACGGCGCGTGCCGACTGGCGTGCGCGCAACGGCCGTACGGAAGCCACGGGTCGAGAGCTGCCCTCGCGCGAGGCCGTGCGGCTGATCCTGGACGCGCTGCGCGGGGCGCTGTTCCCCATGCGGCTTGGGCCGACGGACCTGCGCGAAGAGAGTGAAGACTTCTACGTCGGGCACACGCTCGATGCGGCGCTCAATGCTCTGGTCGCGCAAGTCCGGCTTGAGCTGCGCCACGCCGCACGCCAGGCTGGCGCACACGATGCCGACATCCATACCGATACCGACGCCGTACAACTGGTGCGCGACTTCGCGGCGGCGCTGCCGGCGTTGCGCCGGTTGCTCGACACCGACGTGCTGGCCGCCTATCACGGCGATCCGGCCGCCCGCAGCGTCGACGAGGTGCTGCTGTGCTACCCGGGCATCCTCGCCGTCATTCACCACCGCATTGCACATCACCTGTACCGCGCGGGACTGCCATTGCTCGCGCGCATGGTGGCCGAGACTGCGCATGCCGACACCGGCATCGACATCCACCCCGGCGCGCAGATTGGCAGCGGCTTTTTCATTGATCACGGCACCGGTGTGGTGATTGGCGAGACCGCCGTGATTGGCGAGCGCGTGCGCATCTACCAGGCGGTGACGCTGGGCGCCAAGCGCTTTTCTGCAGACGCCGAAGGCCATTTGGAGAAGGGCGCGCCGCGCCATCCGGTGGTGGAAGACGATGTCGTCATCTACGCCGGGGCGACCATCCTTGGGCGCATCACTATCGGGCGCGGCTCGTCCATTGGCGGCAACGTGTGGCTCACGCGCAGCGTGCCACCCGGCAGCAGCATCACGCAGGCAAACGTGCAGAACGACGCGCAAACCGATGCGCTCCAAGCGCGCGGCGAGGTTGCCACGCGCTGAATCGTCACGCGCCCATTCCCGTTTTTTCCACCGTGCTCCACCTGTAGGGCGGAGCGCATTTTTCCTCAAATGAAGTTGGGAGTCATTGCATGGCAGAAGCAGATACCCAGGACGTGCGCACCGCGCTAGGCGACAGCGCCGCACGCCAGTTGGCGAACGCGACCAAGACCGTTCCGCAGTTGTCCACCATCAGCCCGCGCTGGCTGGTGCACCTGCTGCAGTGGCAGCCGGTGGAGGCGGGCATCTTCCGCCTGAACCGCGTGAAGAATCCGCGCGATGTGCGTGTCGCCTGCTCGCAGCGCGACGAGGCGGAGGCGGAGTTGCCGCAAACCTTCGTCGATTACGAAGACCAGCCGCGCGAGTACTTCCTCAACGCGGTGACGACGGTGCTGGACGTGCATACCCGCGTGTCCGACCTGTACAGCAGCCCGCACGACCAGATTCAGCAGCAGCTGCGCCTGACCATCGAGACCATCAAGGAGCGTCAGGAAAGCGAGCTGATCAACAACCCCGACTACGGCCTGCTGGCCAATGTGGATGAAACGCAGCGCATCTCCACGCTCACCGGCGCGCCCACGCCGGACGATCTGGACGAGCTGATCACCAAGGTGTGGAAAGAGCCGGCGTTCTTCCTCGCGCATCCGCTGGCGATTGCCGCGTTTGGCCGCGAGTGCACGCGCCGTGGCGTGCCGCCGCCCACCGTCAGCCTGTTCGGCTCGCAATTCATCACCTGGCGCGGCCTGCCGCTGATCCCGTCGGACAAGGTGCCCATTGACGAGAACGGCCGCACCAAGATCCTGCTGCTGCGCGTGGGCGACAAGCGCCAGGGCGTGGTCGGCCTGTATCAGCCGGGTGTGGCGGGCGAGCAGAGCCCGGGTCTGTCGGTGCGCTTCATGGGCATCAACCGGAACGCCATCGCGTCGTATCTGATTTCGCTGTATTGCTCGCTGGCCGTGCTGACCGAAGATGCGCTGGCGGTGCTCGAAGACGTGGAGATCGGCAAGTACCATGACTACCCCGACACCTACAAGTAACCCACCCGGCGTGAGTGGCCTGGCGCTGCCGACCGGTTTGCCTGACCCGGCCACGCTGGCGCAGTTGGCCAACGCGTTCTTCACGGCGCTGCCAGGCAGCGAGCCGGAGCAGGCGATCGATCTGGCGCCGGCAGGTGCATCGCCGCAACTGAGTGCGTTGCCCGTTGCCGACGTGGCACCGATCGAGCCGCAGGTGCCTGTGCTCGGCGTGCCCACGCAGTACGCGGCGGCGCTGCCGCAGGCGGCATCCGGTCATGGTCAGCCTGCACCGGCGCATCCCGTCTCGGCCCCGAGTTCGCCGTACTACTTTCTGGGTGAGGCGAGCGGCTACCAGTCCGCCGTGCCGCATGCGGGGGTGGCGGCGTCGGAGGCGGGTGTGCCGGATGATCGTGTCTCGGCGCAGCCGTTCCACCTGCCGGGTACCGATGCGCTCGCACGGTTGATTGATGGCGCGGCGGGCACGCCACCCGCTGGGCCGGACGCGTTGCGGCAGCCCGGTGGCGCGGCGCAGGCGGGGCAGTTCTACTTCCTTGCGCCGCCCACGGTGCCTACGTTGGAAGCGTCACGTGACACCAGCCACCAGCCGCATCGCGCCAGCACGTTCGACGTGCAAGCGGTTCGGCGTGACTTCCCGATCCTGGCCGAGCGCGTGAATGGCCGGCCGCTGATCTGGCTGGACAACGCCGCCACCACGCACAAGCCCCAAGCGGTGATCGATCGGCTGGCGTATTTCTACGCGCACGAGAACTCCAACATCCACCGCGCGGCGCATGAGCTGGCCGCGCGTGCCACGGATGCCTACGAGGGTGCACGCAACAAGGTCGCGCGCTTCCTGGGTGCGAAGTCGTCTAGCGAGATCATCTTCGTGCGCGGCGCCACCGAGGCGATCAACCTCGTCGCGCAGACGTTCGGCCGCCAGCACATCGGCGCCGGGGACGAGATTGTCGTCTCGCACCTGGAGCACCACGCCAACATCGTGCCGTGGCAGCAGCTTGCTGCGCAGGTGGGGGCGCGCATCCGCGTGATTCCGGTAGACGACAGCGGCCAGATCCTGCTGGACGAATACCGCAAGCTGCTGAGCAGCCGGACGAAGCTGGTGTCCGTTACGCAGGTGTCGAATGCGCTGGGCACGGTCACGCCGGTGCAGGAGATCATCGCGCTGGCACATGCGGCCGGTGCGCGCGTGCTGGTGGATGGCGCTCAGGCGGTCTCGCACTTGCGCGTGAACGTGCAGGCGCTGGATGCGGACTTCTACGTGTTCTCCGGCCACAAGATCTTCGGGCCGACGGGCATTGGCGTGGTGTATGGCAAGCAGGATCTGCTCGACACGCTGCCCCCGTGGCAGGGCGGCGGCAACATGATTGCCGACGTCACGTTCGAGAAGACGCTGTACCAGTCAGCGCCCGCGCGCTTCGAGGCCGGCACCGGCAACATTGCGGATGCGGTGGGGCTGGGCGCTGCGCTCGATTACGTCGATCGCATCGGCCTGGAAAACATCGCCCGCTATGAGCACGACCTGCTGGTGTATGCCACGCATGGGCTGTCGCGCATTCCCGGTTTGCGGCTGATCGGCACGGCCGCCAACAAGGCGAGTGTGTTGTCGTTCACGCTGGCGGGGTATCGCACGGAAGAGGTGGGTGCGGCGCTCAACCGCGAGGGCATCGCTGTGCGCTCCGGCCACCATTGCGCGCAGCCGATCCTGCGGCGCTTTGGGGTGGAAGCTACGGTGCGGCCGTCGCTGGCGTTCTACAACACCTGCGAGGAGGTGGACGAACTGGTGCGTGTAGTGAGCGCGCTGGCGCGGCGCTGACATCAAGAAAGGAAGGTCTGCCGCCGATCCGATGCTTCGTGTGTCGGATCGGCGGTTTTCTTTTCATCAGACGACGGTGCCAAGGTGGGTGAAGATTTCCGCACGCAATGCCGTCAGCCGTTCATGCTGGCGCGGGCGGATGACGGCTGGCCCCGCAACGATGCGGGGTACGTCAACTGGCAGATCTGCCACGATGCGCCCCGGCTCGGGTGCCAGGACGAGGATGCGGTCGGCCAGGTGCAGTGCCTCGTCCACGTCATGCGTGACGATCAACAGCGTGGTGCCGTGTCGTGCCGCAAGCTGCAACAGCAGATCCTGCAGGCGCATGCGGGTGAAGGGGTCGAGCGCGCTGAAGGGCTCGTCGAGCAGCAACAGGGGTGGCTCGGTAAACAGCCCACGGGCAATCGCGGCGCGTTGCGCCATACCGCCGGACAGCGCCTTGGGTAGTAGCGCTGCCGCATCGGTCAGGCCGACTTCAGCCAGCAGGGCGCGAACGCGCGGGTCAGCCAGCGCGGCATCCCGGCGCAAGCCGGCCGAAAAGCCGACGTTCTCGGCCACCGTCAGCCACGGCAGCAGGCGCGGTTCCTGGAACACGAAGCCGGTACGACCGGCGTGGTCGGCAGGGGCGTGCTGGTGCGCCGTGACCTGGCCGACGTGGCCACACTCCAGACCCGCCACGATCCGCAACAGCGTGCTCTTGCCACAGCCGCTGGGACCCAGCACCACAACGACCTCACCGGCAGACACGTCAAAGCGGATCGGCCCCAGCACGGTTTGCGTGCCGAACCGGAGTGCGTCCACGCGAACTTCGACCAGCGGTTGATCGGTGTGGCGCAGGAGGGAGGGATGCGTCGGAGCATTCATGGCAGTGCACTGTCGCGCCAGGCCAGGCTGCGAGACTCCAGCGCGCGCAGCACGCTGTCACTCAGCTTGCCCAGCACGGCCAGGATCAGGATGGCGACGATGACGATGTCCGCACGGCCGGTTTCGCGGCCATCGCTGAGCAGGTAGCCGAGGCCGCGCGTGGCGGCAATCAACTCCGCCGCCACCAGAAACATCCACGCCACGCTCAGCCCGGTACGCAGCCCGGTGAACAGATGCGGCAACATGGCCGGCACCAGAATGCGCCGAATGATCGCCCCGCGCCGCAGTCCCGCCATCACGCCCACTTCCACCAGCTTGCGATCGACATTGCGGATGCCTGCCTGCGCGGCCACGTACACCGGAAAGAACGCGCCGATGGCGATCAGCACCACCTTGGGCGCCTCGTCGATACCGAGCCACAGCAGCAGCAGCGGCACCCAGGCCAGCGAAGGAATGGCGCGCAGCGCCTGGAACGTCGGGTCGAGCAGGGCGGCGGTCCACCGGTTGAGCGCAACGGCGGTGCCCAAGACGATGCCAAGCACTGCCCCCATGGCGAACCCCGCGAGAACGCGCACTACGCTCACGGCAATGTGGGCGGGCAGCGCATCACCGGTGACCAGCTCACGCAGGGTGGCTGCCAGCTCCGAGGGCGGCGGCAGCAGGTTGGCGGCAATCCAGCCCGCACGCACGGCGCCTTCCCAGCACAGCAGCGCGACGATCGGTAGCACCAGCCCAACGAATCGGTTACCCGGATGCAACGCCAGACGGATGCGTGCGGGCGCATCGTCGGTGACAGGCGGAGCCGGGGTGCTCAGCGTGGCGGGCTCGGCAGACATGATCAGCGGACGACTGCGCGCGCATAACGCGGCTCGATGAGCGTGCGGACGACCTGGGCAACGTCCGTTCCCGGCTTGACGAGGCTTTCCTCGGTCAGGATGGGGGCCGCGGCTGTCAGCGCCTGAATGTGCTGCTGCCCAGGCACCGGCTGGCTGAAGTCGTTGCGCAGCAATTGCACCTTGATCACGGCCAGCGGCAGTTTGGCTTCTTCCGATACGATGCGCGCGGTCTCATCCGGGTGGGCCAGGATCCACACGCGCGCCCGCTCGTAGGCGGCCAGCACGCGCTCCACTGCCTGCGGGTACTTGGCGGCAAATGCCTCGTTGACGTTCAGCAGGCCGTACGTGTTGTAGTTCACGTTGCGATAGAGCAGCCGCGCACCGGATTCCAGTTCGCTGGCGGCCATGAGCGGGTCCAGCCCGGCCCATGCATCAACACGGCCTTGCTCCAGCGCGGCGCGGCCGTCGGCATGTTGCAGGCTGACGTGTTCGATGTCGGTCTTGCGCAGGCCGGCGTCGTGCAGGCTGCGCAACAGGAACAGGTAAGGGTCGGTGCCTTTGGTGGCGGCGATCTTCTTGCCTCTCAGATCCCGCACCGAGCGGATGGGTGAATCCTTGGGCACCACCAGCGCGGTCCATTCCGGGCGGCTGTAGATGTAGACGCCCTTGATCGGGTTGCCGTTGGCGCGGCTGAGCACGGCGGCCAGGCCGGCCGTGGAGCCGAAATCAATACTGCCGCTGTTGAGAAACTCCAGCGCGCGGTTGCTGCCCTGGCTCAGTACCCAGCGCACGTTCACCTTGTCGGCCTTGAGCGCCTCCTCCAGCCAGCCGAAGCGTTTGAGCACCAGGCTGGGCGGTGAGTAGTAGGCGTAGTCCAGCCGAATCTCTTGTGGCAGAGCGTTCTGCGCCTGGGCATGGGGTGCGAGCACAAGTGTGCTCAGGGTGACAATCGTGGCGATGGCGGCGCTCGCCAGTCGGCGCAACAGCGTACGGAACGTTGCAGGAGAAAGCAGGCGCAGGCGCGCGTGGGTCGGCGTCATGGTAGTGCGGTGTGATGGATGAAAGGGCCCTCCGACCCCTTCGCCCATCTTAAGGACGCCACTGCAACCGCAACAACGAAGGATTGCGCAGATGCATAGTCGCGCGATGGTGCGCGCACGCGGCTCAACGTGCCTTCAGCCGCTGCACCGATCGATCTCCCACCCACTGCACCACGCTCACCAGCCCGATCAGCAGCACGATCACGACCGCCATGACCGTGGTGTCGAAACGCTGATAGCCGTAGCGGATGGCGATGTCGCCCAGGCCGCCTGCGCCCACCGCGCCCGCCATGGCCGATGCGCCAATCAGCGAGACGATGGTGAGCGTAAAGCCGCCGATGATGCCGGGAAGCGCCTCGGGCAGCAGCACGTGCCAGACGATGTGGCGGCGCTCGCAGCCCATGGCCTGCGCGGCTTCTACCAGGCCGCGATCGACTTCGCGCAGGCTGATCTCGGCAATGCGCGCAAAGAATGGCGTGGCGCTGATCGACAGCGGCACCACCGCCGCCCACACGCCAATGGTGGCCCCCACCACCAGCCGCGTGAAGGGCAACAGCGCCACCAGCAGGATGATGAAGGGCGTGGCACGAAAGCCGTTGATGAGTGCGCCCAGCACACGGTGCACGCGGGGCGATTCCAGCGTGCTGCCCGGTGCCGTTAGCACCAGGATCAGCGCCAGCGGAATGCCGGCCAGCGCGGCGATCAGCGCAGATGCGGACACCATCGTCAGCGTGTCGAGCAGGCCCTGCCAGATGCGGTCAATCGTGAGCGGGGACATAGCCGAGGCTCCGGGTGGACTGAGACAGTTGCAAGGCCGCCAGCGCGTCTTGCGAGAGGGCACCGCCCGCTGCGGCAATCAGCAAGCGCCCTTGTGTGCGGCCCTGGATGCGGTCGAGATCGGCGCGCAGCAGGCGTGTCGGGTAGCGCAGCGCCTGGGCGATCTGCGCCAGCTCGGGCACGGCGGCCGTGCCGGTGTAGCCCAGCTCAATCAGCTGCTCAAAGGCGCCGCGCGTGGGCGGGGCGGGCTGCAGACGTGCCGCCACGTCGTCGGGCAGGCCGCCGCGCAGCGGTTGCAGCAGGGCGCGCGTGGCGTCGTGCTGCGGGTCCCCAAAGACGCGCCACACGGGGCCTTGCTCTGCAACGCGACCGGCTTCGAGCACCAGAACGTTGTCGCAGATGTCGCGGATCACGCCCATTTCGTGCGTGATGAGCACGATGGTCAGGCCCAGGCGGCGGTTGATGTCGCGCAGCAGCGCGAGGATGGCGTCAGTCGTTTCCGGGTCGAGCGCGGAGGTGGCTTCGTCGCACAGCAGGATCTCCGGCCGGTGCACCAGTGCGCGGGCAATGCCCACGCGCTGCTTCTGCCCGCCGGACAGACGCCCCGGATACACGTGCTGCTTGCCCTCCAGCCCAACCAGGGCCAGCAGCGCATCCACGCGTTGCGCAATCTCCGCCGCTGGCACGCCGGCCACCTTCAACGGCAGCGCGACGTTTTCCCACACCGTCTTGGCGGAGAGCAGATTGAAGTGCTGAAAGATCATGCCGATGCGCCGGCGCAACCCCACCAGCGCTTGCGTGCTAAGCGTGCCGACGTCAACGCCGTCCACCAACACCTGCCCGCTGGTCGGCTTCTCCAACCCGTTGATGGTGCGCAGCAGGCTGGACTTGCCCGCGCCGCTGCGCCCGATGATGCCGAAGATGCCACCGGCCGGAATGTCGAGGTCGATGCCTTGCAGCGCGTGCACATCGCCCGCCGCCGCGCGGTACGTCTTGCCGACGTTGCGGAAGGTGATGGTGCCGGCGGTGGGCGTGGCAACAACGGCGTCGGCTGGCCTGGCATGGGGCGCGGGCGCGTCGGACCAGGCGTGGACGGGGTTCGAGACAAGTGTGGTCATGGCGTTACCGGGTCATCGTTTCAGCGCTTGAGCCAGGGCAGGGTGTAGAGCTTGTTGTCGTTGGCATACGACGTGTGGATCTGCTGCTGCACGGCCGGCGACTCCTGATACAGCTTGATGAAGCGCGCGATGCGCGGGTCGCCCGCGTTGTCGCGCCGCGACACGAAGCGGATGGCGAAGTACTCGTCGTCGATGCCCGAGTACAGCAGGCCAGCGCCGGCAATGTCCCCCTTGCCCGCATTGACGAAGTGCGCCGGATAGCCCTGCGCGAGGTCCACGTCGTCCAGTGCGCGCACGAGTTGCGGGCCTTCGATTTCGACAAACTTGAGCTTCTTCGGGTTGGCCACCACGTCATTGAGGGTGCCGCGCGCACCCACGCCATCGCGCAGCTTGATCAGCCCCGCCTTCTGCAGCAGCAACAGGCCGCGGCCCTGGTTGACGGGGTCATTGGCCACCGCCACGCGCGCGCCATCCTTCAGATCGGACAGGCGCTTGATCTTGCTGGAATACAAACCAATGTTGCCCAGCACGCCAATGCCGACGCTCTTGAATGCATAGCCGCGCTCTTTGATGGCGTTGTCCAGGAAAGCCTGGTGCTGGAAGTAGTTGAGATCCAGATCGCCCGAGGCGAGCGCAACATTGGGTGTGGTCCAGTCGGTCAGTTCGACCACCTTGACGTCCAGCCCCTGCTTGCGGGCTTCGGCGGCGGCCACCTCTACGGAATCGGCCAGCGCGCCGGGCGTGACGCCAATGCGCAACGGTGCCGCATACGCGGCAGCGGTCAATGTGAGGGTGGCGAGGGCGAGGAAGAGTCGATGTGTGAGCTTCATGGGTGTGCATACCGCAAAGGGAACATGGGGTGATTCCAGCATGGCGGGTGACCCTATTCCCACGAATATTTGCGTAGATGGTTACTCGGTCAGGGCATGGTGACGTGTTGAGGTGTGCTGGCGGCGGCACGCCAGTGCGGCGATACTGTCGCCTTACGCTCGGTGCACGCATGCCGGGCGAAGGCAGTTCACCCTCAAGGAGCGGAGACCCAATGAAAGCGTCGTACAAACGTCGTGGTGCTGTGATCGGGCGGCTGTTGCGGCTCGTGATTGCAGTGGTGGTTGTGGTGGCGGCCTATGTGGCCTTCAACACCTGGCGGCATGGCTCGCGCCAGCTCGATGTGCCGGCCGTTACGCCGGTGGCCGTGGACGGCCCCGCCGCAGCGGCGCACCTGGCCGAGGCCGTGCGTGCGCGCACCGTCTCCAGCGCCACCGACGCGCAGTTGAACGCCGACCAGTTTCGCCAGTTGCACGCCATGCTGGAGACGCGCTACCCCAAGGCGCACGCCGTGCTGCAACGCGAGCAGGTGGGGGACTTTGCGCTGCTCTACACCTGGAAGGGCACCGACCCGTCATTGCAGCCCATCATGCTGATGGCCCACCAGGATGTCGTGCCCATCGCCTCCGGCACGGAAGGCGACTGGAAAGAACCGCCCTTCGACGGCGTGGTGAAGGACGGCATGGTCTGGGGCCGGGGCGCGTGGGACGATAAGGGCAACCTGATCTCGCAGATGGAAGCCATCGAACTGCTGGCCGCCAGCGGCTTCAAGCCACGCCGCACCATCCACCTGGCCTTTGGTGCCGACGAAGAAGTGGGTGGCGACCGTGGTGCCAAGCAGATCGCCGCGCTGCTCAAGTCGCGCGGCGAACGCCTTGATTTCGTGATCGACGAAGGGCTGCTGATTACCGAAGGCGTGCTGCCGGGGCTGACCAAGCCGGCCGCGCTGATCGGCGTGGCTGAGAAGGGCTTCCTGTCGATGCAACTCAAGGTGTCGGCCACCCCGGGGCATTCGTCGATGCCACCGCCGCATGGGCAGAGCGCCATTGCCATGATGAGCGCCGCGCTCAAGCGCCTGGACGACGATCAGCTGCCCGCCGGCATTCGTGGTGTGGCGCAGGAGATGTTCCAGACGCTGGCGCCCGAGATGCAGGGCTTCAGCCGTGTCGCGCTGTCGAACCTGTGGCTGTTCGGCCCGTTGGTGCAGAAGCAGCTGGAGGCGTCTGCCAGTTCCAATGCCATGCTGCGCACCACCACCGCGCTGACCGTCATTCAGGCCGGCAACAAGGACAACGTGCTGCCCGGCCGTGCCGAGGCCATCGTCAACTTCCGCCTGCTGCCGGGCGATACCGTGGCGTCAATCACCGAGCATGTGGAGAACGCCGCTAAGGCCGCGGCACCCAACGGCAAGTTCGAGGTGAGCAACCTGCCGGGCGTGAGCGAAGCCTCGCCGGTGTCGCCCACGCAATCGGCGTCGTATCAGTTGATCAACAAGACGGTGCGTGAGCTGTTTCCCGGCACGGTGGTGGCGCCGGGGTTGATGATCGGTGCAACGGATTCGCGCCACATGATTGGCATTGCGGACCACGTGTACCGCTTCTCGCCGGTGCGTGCCAAACCCGAAGACCTGCCGCGCTTTCACGGCACCAACGAGCGGATTACCGAGGCCAACCTGGTCGAGCTGATCCGCTTCTACCACCGACTGGTGCAACAGGCAGCGAGCTGAGGCGCGGGCACCGCCTGGCGCTCACTGTCCGTGGGCGCTCGGCTGCTCGTGTGAAGTCGTTGGCTTGGGCGCGGACGATGTTTTTGCGCGTTGTCCGCGCGTCGCGAGCCAGCACAGGATCGACCCTGCCACCACCATCGAAGCGCCTTTCCAGAACGCGAACGACAACGGGGCATGCAGCAGCGCAGCCGCCAGCGCGGCGGAAAACACGGGGATGAAGTACGACGCACCCGCCAGCACCGTGACGTTGCCGTGCAGGATGCCGACGTTCCAGGCCGCATAGCCGAACCCCATCGCGCAGGCCGCCAGCGCCAGATAGATGGCCGCCGGTGCGCTGAAGTGCATCGCACCGCCGCCCGTTGTGAAAAATTTGATCCACAGGGTGAGCGCCGTCAGCATGAAGAACAGCGTGACGCCATTCTTGCCCCCAGCGATGCGGCTGGTGACCGTGCAATACGCTGCCCAGATCACCGCCCCTGCGAAGGCCAGACCGTAGCTGAGCGGGTTGTCCTTCACGTTTGCGGCCATGCCGGCGAGGTCCAGCCCCTGGTCCCCACCCAGCACGAAACAGATCCCCAGGATGGAGACCAACGCGCCCGGCACGATCAGGGCATTCGCGCGCTGCTTGTTAAATGCGATGGCCGACAGCATCGTGAAGGTCGGCCAGAGGTAGTTGACCATCCCCACCTCGATGGCCTGCCGGCCGCTGTTGGCATAGCCGATCGACAAAGACAGGCACAGCTCGTACGAAACGAACAGCAGGCTGCCCCACACCAGATAACGCCGGGGAAACGTCTTCAGATTGCCGAGGCCCACGGTGAACAACAGCAGCACCGAGGCAACGGAATAGATCATGGCGGCGCCGCCCACCGCCCCCAGGTTCTGGCTGACGCCGCGGATCAAGCCGACGATCGAGCTCCACAGCAACACCGCAATGAGTCCGATGAGTGTTGCTCTACTTTTGCTTTGCATAACGCTTGCCTGCACGGATTCGTCGATCTGAAGTCAATACTGTCCATACCTACCACACCCGGTTCCAACCTGACCAGCAGGACACGATCCTGGCCGGAGAGGTAGGGCATGAAGGGGGTGCCTGACGGGCAAAGGGACGGAGGGGCGCCAGTTTAGCAATCGAATGTTTTCCGCTGGATTGGGCGCGGCAAACTGTTCGCGAAAGATGCTGAACAGTTCAGCCAAACTGTTCGCAACTGTTCATGTCAATGCCTTGACGCGCCGCGCAAGATGGAATTGTGCCGACCAGCAGTGCCCGATACCAAATACATCCACCACGAACCCCGGCACAAGGAGTCTCCATCATGCGCGAAATCAGGATTTTCGAACTGGACCGGCCGGGCGTGCCGGTGAGCTGGCGGTCGGCACGGACCCAAACCATCGCCGCACAAGCCGGGCTGTTGTGGGTCACGCAAGAACATCAGATGCAGGACATCTGGCTCAAGCCTGGTCAATCGATCGACGTGCCGGCAGGCGTACGCTTTTGGCTCTCGGGCGACCCGGCAGACGGCATGGCAGCGCGCTTTGCCGTCACGGAAGACATCAACGCACCGCGCCGTCTGCTGCGCTTCATCGGCCAATTGGTGGCCGCGGCGTATCGGCAGGTGCTGCGTGATGACGGGCGTGATGCAACACGTACGCCGTCGGCGCTGCGGATCGGGACTTGAACGGCGGGGACTTGAACTGCGGGGACTTGAACGACGGGCACCAAAGCGTCGTTAAGCCGGAAACACCAGCCGGAACTCGGTCCGCCCACCCGGCGGGCTGCTGGCCTGCACCGTACCCCCGTGCAGGTCCATGATGGTCTTCACGATGGCCAGTCCCAACCCCGTGGACTGGCTGGATTGCGTGCGCGATGGGTCTTCCCTGTAGAAGCGCTCGAATAGGAGTGGCAGGCTCGCGGCCGGGATGGTTGGCCCCGGGTTGCGCACAGCGATGCTGATCGCTTGGGGCAGGCGTCCCACCACCACATCGATGCGCTCACCCGTTGGCGTGTAGCGCAGCGCGTTGTCCAGCAGATTGTTGATCGCGCGGCGCAGCAACGTCGCGTCTGCATGCACCTGCGCATCGCCCGTGACGTGGATGGCGATCTCGCGATCGGCGGCCACGGCTTCAAAGTAGTCCACCAGCACCTGAATTTCATGTCGTGCGTCCAACGGCGCTACGGACAACGCCACGCGCGCGTGATCGGCGCGCGCCAGAAACAACATGTCTTCGATCATGTGCGACAGGCGTGCGTATTCCTCCAGGTTGGATTCGAGCACGCTGCGGTATTCCTCCACCGTGCGCGGGTGGGCGAGCGTGACTTCAGTCTGGCCGACGAGGTTGGCCAGCGGCGTGCGGAAGTCGTGCGCCAGGTCTGCCGAGAATTGCGAGAGCCGCGCAAAGCCGTCCTGCAGGCGCGTGAGCATGGCGTTGAGCGAGGCCAGCAGGTCAGCCAGCTCGCGCGGTGCCCCCTCAAGCGCAAGACGTGTGTCGAGCTGGCTGGGGACCACCGCCGCAGCCTGTCGCCCAATGCGCTCCAGCCCACGCAACGTGCTGCGCACCAGCAGCAGGCTCAGCAGCGCCACGGCAGCCACACCGCCCACCACCGCAAAGACGATGTGCCGCTGATAGTTGGCCAGTAGCGCAGCGCGGCTGTCGCCGTCCTGTGCTACCAGCACGATGACCTTGGTGCCGGTCTGCCCAAGCCAAGCCTCCGCCGCCACTGCTCGCGACGCAATGCCAGACATCGACGTCCAGGTGTGCACGGCCGATTCAGCGGGTGACGTTTCGGCCGGAATGGCAGGTGGCATCGTCACCGATTCGCCTTCCGGATTGACCTCGATCAGCGTGCGCCCCTCGGGCGAGGCCATGCGCAGGATCAGCCCGTCATGGCCAGAGACCACGTCGGTATAGCGGTGCGCACTGCGCGCCAGGTCGTCTGCGCTGGTCGCCTCGCTGGTCAGGTGGCGCAGCTGCGTGATCTTGCCGAGCAGCATGGTGTCGTCAGTGGCGCGCAACTGGGCGTTCAGCGCGTAGTACAGATACGCACCGGCCGCGGTGAGCGTGACGGCCGCCACCACAACGAAGGCCAGCACCAGCCGGCCGGCGAGCGATGCAGGCCAGCGCATCAGCGCGCCCATTAGCGCCCCACCGCGTCCAGCACGTAGCCCATGCCGCGCAACGTGTGGATCAGCTTGTGCTCGAAGGGGTCGTCCACCTTGGCGCGCAGGCGCCGGATCGACACGTCGACCACGTTGGTATTGCTGTCGAAGTTCACGTCCCACACCTGCGAGGCGATCAGCGAGCGCGACAGCACCTCGCCTGCGCGGCGTGCCAGCAGATGCAGCAGCGCGTATTCCTTGGCGGTCAGGTCAATGCGTTGACCGGCACGTGTGACACGGCGCTTGATGGTGTCGATGCTCAGGTCGGCAATTTCCAGGACTTCGTTCTCGCGCAGCGGGCCGCGCCGCAGGATGGTGCGCACGCGCGCCACCAGTTCGGCAAAGGCGAAGGGTTTGACGAGGTAATCGTCGGCGCCCAGTTCCAGGCCCTTCAGACGATCGTTCAGATCATCACGCGCGGTCAGGAACAGCACCGGCGTGCTCTTTTGGCGGCGCAGTTGCTGGATGACCTGCCAGCCGTCCATGCCGGGCAGCATGACATCGAGCACGATCAGGTCGTAGTCGTGTTCCATGGCCTGGAAGAGGCCATCCGGGCCGGTGCGGGCGAGATCGGCCACAAAGCCGGATTCCGTCAGGCCCTTCAGGAGGTAGTCGCCCGCTTTGGGCTCGTCTTCAACGATGAGCAGTCGCATGATGAAAGTTGCGGGCGCGCGCGGTAGGGCGCTCCCGTCTTGGCTGCCGATGCCGCCACGATATGCCAAAACCCCAGCCGCGGGGCCGAAGATGACAAGTTTGTCATGTTCAGGTCATGCCCGCGTGGCGACCCCCTCCCTAGACTGGCCCCACTGACACCGCCCCCCTTCCTGTCTTGCTGGTGTCGGACTATCCAAGGAGATCATCATGGCGATTCGATTCCAACGTGTATTGCCCCTGGCCGCTTCTGCCGCGCTGGCAGCGTTGCTGGCGTCCGGCCCTGCCGTGGCCGCGCAAGACCACCACGACGCCTGCTGTCTGCCGCAGATGGGACAGGTCAAGTCGATGACCGCGCCGCTGGCCAAGGCTGGCCCGCGTGACCCCTACACCGACGGCGCCAAAAACGGCGCACGCGATCCGTACACCGACGGCGCCGCCGCACAAGCCGTGCTCGAAGCCCGCATCGGCCCGCGCGACCCGTACACCGATGGCGGCCTGACCGACACGCATGGCCCGCGCGAGCGCAATCCGTACACCGACGGCGCCCTCGTGTGATGCGTTGCAAGCCCTGGCTCTATCGGCCCGTTGGAGCGGCCCTTGCGTGTCTTCTGGCCGCTCCTTTGGCTGCCGTGGCGGCAACTGACCCTGTCACCCCGGCAGCCCTTTCTGCAATTGCCTCCGCCGATGTGGTTACCGGCCAGACCGAACGCGTGACGCTGCAGCAAGCGGTGGAGCGCGCCATGCAGACGCATCCCGCGCTGGCGGCGGCGGGCTACGAGATTGCCGCCAGTGAAGGTGCGGTGGATCAGGCGAGCCGCCTGCGCAACCCCGAGGCCGCGTTCATCACCGAAGACGTGCGCCGCAACCGCGCCACCATGACGGCGCAACTCAATATCCCGCTGGAGCTGGGCGGCAAGCGAGCAGCCCGTACGCGTGCAGCCGAACTGGGGCGTGACGCCGTCTCGCAAGATGCAGCTGTTCTGCGCGCCGAGCTGCGCGCCGACGTGACACGTGCGTTCTTTGACTTGCTGATTGCGCAGGAGCGCCTGACGCTGGCGCAGGCCTCCGACACGCTGGCTGCGCAGGCGGAGTCGGCTGCCACACGGCGCGTGCAAGCGGGCAAGGTGTCACCTGTGGAACAGACCAAGGCGGGCGTGGCGCGTGCCAGCGCTGCCATTGAGTTGCGCGATGCGGGTGCAGAACTGCTGGTCGCGCAGCGCGCGTTGTCTGCATTCTGGGGTGGGGCGGATGCCGCACCGGAAGCCGACGGCAGTGCCGAGGTGCTGCCTGTTGTGCCGCGCGAAGCGCGTCAGGCCACCACCACACTGGACAACACCCCCCGTGCAGTCCGCGCCCGGCTGGAGATCGACCGCCGCCAGGCACTCGCCAACGTCGAGCGCAGCAAGCGCGTGCCGGATGTGATGGTCAACGTGGGGATCAAGCGCGACAGCAGTGCGAACAACAACATGGCGGTGCTCGGCATTGCCGTGCCGTTGCCGTTGTTCGACCGCAACCAGGGCAACCTGCTTGAAGCACAGCGCCTGGCTGACAAGGCCTTTGAAGACTACCGCGCGCTGCAACTCGAACAGAACGCCACTCTGGCCCAGGACGTTGCCCGGCTCGATGCGGCGCGCGCCGCTGTGCAGTCGCTGCGTCAGGACGTGCTGCCTGGCGCGCAGCGTGCCTATGACGCCGCGCGCATTGGCTTTGATGCCGGCAAGTTCAACTTTCTCGATGTGCTGGATGCCCAGCGCACGCTGTTTCAGGCGCGTGCGCAGTACTTGGCCGCGTTGTCGCGCGCACACCAGGCGGCAGCCGGCATCGATCGCATTCTCGGCCGGTGATCCGGCACCTCTCACTTTGCTGACATGACTCTTCCACCGCAACAACGGCGCGCCATCGCGCTCATCGTCGTGCTGGGCACATTGGCCGCCGCCGGGCTGTGGTTCGGCATGGGCGCACGCCAGGCCGCCACCACCGAAGCAGAAGCCGCACCCGCGCCCGCCGCTGCAGAGCAGGCCGAGGCGCCGCACGCCGAGACGCTCGCCATGACGGCCGAAGCCATTTCCAACGCCAAGATTGGCGTGGAGACGGCGGGTGTGACGGAGCTGCGCACGGAAGTCGTCCTGCCCGGCGAGATCAAGCTCAACGAAGATCGCACCGCACACGTGGTGCCGCGGGTGGCGGGCGTGGCCGAGAAGGTGGCGGTGGAACTGGGCCAGCCTGTCAAGCAAGGCCAACTGCTTGCTGTGCTGTCGAGCCCCGCGCTGTCAGACCAGCGCAGTGAGCTCCAGGCTGCGCAACAGCGCCTGGCACTGGCGCAGGAAACCCACGCGCGCGAGAAGCGCCTGTGGGAGCAGGGCATTGCCGCCGAACAGGACTATCAGCAGGCCCGCACGTCGTTGCAGGAAGCCCGCATTGCGGCGAACAACGCACGCCAGAAGTTGACGGCTATCGGCGCGGCGCCGACAGGGCCGACGCTCAACCGCTTCGAGCTGCGCGCGCCGTTTGACGGTGTGGTGGTTGCGAAGCATTTGTCGCAAGGCGAGGCGGTGCAGGCCGAGACGGCAGTCTTTACCGTGGCTGACCTGCGCACTGTGTGGGCAGATTTCTCGATTACCGCCAAGGACCTGGAAGCCGTGACCACCAACGCCGCCGCCACCGTCCATGCCACTGCCACCGGCACCGCCGTGCAGGGCAAAGTGTCGTACGTGGGCGCGTTGCTGGGCGAGCAGACCCGCACGGCACCTGCGCGTGTGACGTTGGACAACCCCAAGCTGGCCTGGCGCCCAGGCATGTTCGTCAACGTGTCGGTGGAGTCGGGCCGCACGCAGGTGCCCGTGGCCGTGCGCGCCGATGCCGTGCAAACGGTGGATGAAAAGCCTTCGGTGTTCGTCCCCGTTCCTGCGGGGTTCGAAGTGCGCCCGGTCAAGATCGGCCGTACCGACGGCACATGGACAGAGATTGTTGAAGGCCTGCCCGCCGGCACGCGCTACGCCGCCGCCAACAGCTACGTGCTGAAGGCGGAAGCCGGCAAGTCCGCCGATCACGGCCACTGAAGGAGGCGCCATGTTCGAACGCCTTCTGCGTACCGTCATTGCCCAGCGCTGGCTGGTGCTGCTGGCTGTGCTGGCCGCTGCCGTATTCGGCGCGTATAGCTACACGCGCCTGTCCATCGATGCGGTGCCCGACATCACCAACGTGCAGGTGCAGATCAACACACCGGCACCGGGCTATTCACCGCTGGAGACCGAGCAGCGTGTCACCTATCCGCTGGAGACGGCCATGGCCGGGCTGCCAAAGCTGGAGCAGACGCGTTCGCTGTCGCGCTATGGCCTATCGCAAGTCACCGTCATCTTCAAGGAAGGCACCGACATCTACTTCGCGCGCCAGTTGGTGAGCGAACGCCTGCAGGCGGCCAAGGAACAACTACCAGCCGGCATGGCGCCGAGCATGGGCCCGGTTTCTACGGGGCTGGGCGAAATCTATCTCTGGACCGTCGAAGCCGATGCCAATGCGCGCAAGCCTGACGGCACCGCCTACACGCCGGCCGACCTGCGCGAGCTGCAGGACTGGGTGATCCGCCCACAGATCCGCAATGTGCCCGGTGTGACGGAGGTGAACACCATCGGCGGGTTTGCCAAGGAGTTTCTGGTGGCAACCAGCCCCGAGCGCCTGGCCTCGTACAAGCTCACGCTGGCCGACGTGGTGGCTGCGCTCGATCGCAACAACGCCAACGTCGGCGCCGGCTATATCGAGCGCAAGGGGGAGCAGTACCTCGTGCGTGCCCCCGGACAGTTACGTGACGCGGCCGACATCGGCAACGTCGTGCTGGCAAGCCCCAACGGCACACCCGTGCGCCTGCGTGACGTGGCCACCATCGAGAGCGGCAGTGAACTGCGCACCGGCGCAGCCACCAGCAACGGGCGCGAAGTCGTGCTCGGCACCGCATTCTTGCTGATGGGCGAAAACAGCCGCACGGTGTCGCAGGCGGTGGACAAGCGCATGCAGGAGATCCGCAAGACGCTGCCTGCGGGCATCCGTGTCGAGTCCGTGTATGACCGCACGGTGCTCGTCGACAAGGCCATCGCCACCGTCAAGAAGAACCTGCTGGAAGGCGCCATCCTGGTCATGGCTGTCCTGTTCCTGTTCCTTGGCAACCTGCGCGCGGCAGTGCTGACTGCGCTGGTGATTCCGCTGTCGATGCTGATGACCTTCAGCGGCATGGTGTCGGCCAAGGTCAGCGCCAACCTGATGAGTCTGGGCGCGCTGGACTTCGGCATCATCGTCGACGGTGCGGTGGTGATCGTCGAAAACTGCGTGCGGCGCCTGGCACATGCACAGGAGCAACGCGGCCGACCGCTCACACCTGCCGAACGCTTTGAAGAGGTATTCGAGGCGGCCCGCGAGGCGCGTCGCCCGCTGCTGTATGGCCAGCTCATCATCATGGTCGTATACCTGCCGATCTTTGCGCTGTCGGGCGTGGAAGGAAAGATGTTCCACCCGATGGCGATGACGGTGGTGCTGGCACTGGCGGCGGCCATGATTCTTTCCATCACGTTTGTGCCGGCAGCGGTGGCGCTGTTCATTGGCGAGCGCGTGGCGGAGAAGGAGAACCGCCTGATGGGCTGGGCGCGCCGCCTGTACGCCCCGCTGCTTGAGCGCGTGCTGGCCGCACCGGCGGTGGTGCTGACCTTTGCCGCTGTCGCAGTGACAGTCTCGCTGGTGGCCGCCACACGCCTGGGCGCAGAGTTCGTGCCCAACCTGAACGAAGGTGATTTCTCCATCCAGGCGATGCGCGTGCCGGGCACGGGTCTGGCGCAATCGCTCGACATGCAGATGCAGATCGAGCGCACGCTCAAGGCGAAATTCCCAGAGATCGAACGCGTCTTCGCCCGCACCGGCACGGCCGAGGTGGCAACGGATGTGATGCCGCCCAGCATCTCCGATGGCTACATCATGCTCAAGCCGGAGAAGGACTGGCCCGCTGGTCCCGACGGCAAACGCCAGGATCGGCGTACGCGCGACCAACTGCTCGCCGACATCCGCACCACGGTGGAGGCACTGCCCGGCAACGCGTACGAGTTCTCGCAGCCGATCCAGTTGCGCTTTAATGAACTGATCTCGGGCGTGCGCAGCGACGTAGCGGTCAAGCTGTTCGGCGACGACATGAGCGTGCTGGAAGCGCAGGCTAAGATCGTGGCGGCGCAGCTCGGCAAGCTGGCCGGCGCCACTGAAGTGAAAATCGAGCAGACGGGTGGCCTGCCGTTTCTCAACGTCGACATCGACCGCGACAAGGCCGCACGCTACGGGCTGTCGATCGGCGTGATTCAGGACACGGTGTCGGCGGCCATTGGTGGCAAGGATGCGGGCACAGTGTTCCAGGGTGATCGTCGTTTCGGCATCGTGGTGCGTCTGCCGGAAACCTTGCGCAGTGACCCTGCCGCGCTCGGCCGGCTGCCGCTCGCGCTGCCCAACGGCCAGGGTTACGTGCCGCTGTCCGACGTGGCGACGCTCAAGGAGGTCACCGGCCCCAACCAGGTCAGCCGCGAGGACGGCAAGCGCCGCATCGTCATCAGCGCCAATGTGCGCGGGCGTGATATCGGCTCGTTCGTGGAGGAGGCGCAGACCGTGCTCGATGCGCAGGTGCGCTTGCCGACCGGCTACTGGATGGCGTGGGGCGGCCAGTTCGAGCAGCTGCAGTCGGCCACCGAGCGCCTGCAGATCGTGGTGCCGTTGGCACTGGCAATGGTGCTCACGCTGCTGTTCATGATGTTCGGCAACCTGAAGGATGGCTTGCTGGTGTTCTCCGGCATTCCGTTTGCACTGTCGGGCGGCATCCTGGCGCTGGCGTTGCGCGGCATTCCGCTATCGATCTCCGCGGCGGTGGGCTTTATCGCGCTGTCGGGCGTGGCGGTGTTGAACGGGCTGGTGATGCTGAGTTTCATCCGCAGCCTGCGTGAGGGTGGGCAGTCCGTCGATGAGGCAGTGCGTGAGGGCGCGCTGACGCGTTTGCGCCCGGTGCTGATGACGGCACTAGTGGCATCGCTCGGCTTCGTGCCGATGGCGCTGGCGACCGGCACCGGTGCAGAGGTGCAGCGTCCGCTGGCAACCGTGGTGATCGGTGGGATCTTGTCGTCGACGGCGCTGACGCTGCTGGTGCTGCCGGTGTTGTATCGCCTGGTGTATCGACGTGATGACGAGCGGGACGGTGCAATGGCGCAGGCGGATGCGGCACTGCCATCCGCTGCGCCGTAGCAGGAGAAGTTACTCGGCTTGCAGTGCTGCGATGATCTTTTCGGCGTGGGCCTTCAGCTTGTCGCTGTCGGCCTGCACGCGTGCGTGCGGCTGCAGCGGCGTATCGCTGTAGCGCGGCAGCACGTGGAAGTGCACGTGCGGCACGGTCTGGCCGGCAGCGCTGCCGTTGAGTTGGAAGATGGCAATGCCCGGCGGCGTGAAGGCCGCGCGCACGGCACGGGCCAGCTTGCGCGTGGTGCGGATGGCGGCCGAGGCGGCCTCGTCCGACAGGTCGAACAACTCCGCTGCGCTTTCCTTGGGCAGCACCAGAACGTGGCCGTCGGCCTGCGGCATGATGTCCATGAAGGCGATGGTGTGGTCGTCCTCATACACCTTGATACAGGGCAGTTCGCCGCGCAGGATCTTGGCGAAGATGTTCTGGTCGTTGTACGTCGCGTCAGGCATGGATGTCTCCGGCAAAACAAGAAAGGGCAGCGCGCAGTATATCTGCCACAGGCGGGCGCTCGTATGGTGTGAACTTGGCGTAGATCAAGCGACACCGTCGTCCGCCGGCAGCGGCGCGCCGGCCAGCAGCGTGTCTTCAAAGAAGCGGCGGCGTGCATCTTTTTCGGGCTTGCTGCCCTGGTGCCACAGCGTGGCTTCGGAGAGCTGGTAGGCGTACAGCATGAAGGCGCGCGTTTTGGCGTCCTTGCGCGCAAAGCCGATCGCCTGGAAGTGCTGGACGTAGTAATCCATGCGGTGCTCGTCGACGGTTTCGACGGCCTCTTGTGCCATCGGGTCACGTCGCGCCCAGGCACGGATGGCGAACTCGATCATGGCGGTGCGGCGCGCGCTGCGGCCGCGAAACGGCAGCGCCAGCAGATCACGCACGAGCCCCTGTACCGATGGGTTCTGTCGCTCGAGCTTGGGGCCGACGCGCGTGCGCTCGCTCCAGTCCTGCAGCACCTGATGCAGCAGATCGTCGCGGTTCTTGAAGTGCCAGTAGAAGCTGCCGCGCGTGACTTCCAGTTGCTTGGCGAGCACGTCGACGCGCACGGCGTCGATGCTCTTGGTGACGAGCAGATCAGTGGCCGCGCGCACCCAGTCGTTGGGCGTGAGCTGCGCACGCGGCGCAGCGGGAGAGGTGGGTTCGGCGTCGACGGGTGCGTCGTGTTCGTCGATCAGCGGGGAGGGCATGCGCACCTCGTGCGGCTTGGACATGAAGGCGGATTCTAGCGACGCTGACACCGCTGTCCAGCGCTGAGCGCATGCTGAGCGCCCCAGGTTTTCTCCGGTTGACATGTCAACAAACGCACTCCTACCATGCACATACGTTTGTGTATGGAAGGATCGAGATACCGTAAGCCTCGGTTTACGGTTTTGTGCAAGGAACCATGCTCGACGATGCCTTCTGCACGGCGTCTAACGATAAGACATCAGGAGACATTTGCATGAAGGCATTCCGACTCGCGCTGTGCGCGGCGGCCGTCGCGGGCGCATTTTGCGCGAGCACTGTTCACGCTGAGACCGTCAAGATCGCCTGGATCGACCCGCTGTCCGGGTTGATGGGCGCACTGGGTCAGAACCAGCTGCGCAGCTGGCAATACGCGGCAGATATCGCCAACCAGCAGAACTGGAGCGGCAACGGCACCAAGTTTGAAGTCGTGGGGTTTGACAACAAGGTCTCGCCGCAAGAGAGCCTGACGATCCTCAAGCAGATCACCGATCAGGGCATCCGCTACGTTGCGCAGGGCGATGGCTCCAGCGTGGGCATGGCGTTGCAGGACGCCATCGCCAAATACAACGACCGCAATCCGGGCAAGGAGATCATCTATCTCAACTACGCCGCGGTCGATCCGGACATGACCAACAGCAAGTGCAACTACTGGCACTTCCGTCTGGACGCCAACTCCGACATGAAGATGGAGGCCCTGACCACCTATCTGGCCAAGGACCCGAACATCAAGAAGGTCTACCTGCTGAACCAGAACTACTCGTTCGGCCATCAGGTGGCGCGTGCAGCCAAGGACTACCTCAAGCGCAAGCGTCCTGACATTCAGGTCGTGGGTGAAGACCTGCACCCGCTGGCGCAGGTGAAGGACTTCTCGCCGTACGTGGCCAAGATTCGTGCATCCGGCGCCGATACGGTCATCACCGGCAACTGGGGCAGCGATCTGGCCCTGCTGGTTCGCGCAGCCAAGGATGCAGGCCTGAACACCAACTTCTACACGTACTACGCCGGCACCACCGGTGTGCCGACCGCAATGGGCGCGTCGGGTGCGGACCGTGTGAAGGTCATCAGCTACTTTGCACCGAACGACGGCAACGCGAAGACCAACGCCGTGCTCGATGGCTTCAAGAAGAAGTACAACGACGATTTCTTCAACGCCGACGTCTACACCGGCATCGCCTTCCTGGCCAAGGCCATCAAGACCAGTGGTTCGGCCGAGCCCGCCAAGGTGGCCAAGGTGATGGAGGGCATGACGGTTGAGAGCCTGAACGGCCCAGTCGAGATGCGCAAGACCGATCACCAGGCACAGCAGACGCTGTATGTCACCACCTGGGTGAAGGCCGATGGCAAGAAGATCAAGTACGACCAAGAGAACACCGGCTACGGCTGGCGCACCGACGTCACGCTTGAACCGCACCTGGGGGCCCAGCCGACGTCGTGCCAGATGAAGCGACCGACGTCGTGATCCTGTCGTTGAGGTGTCTCCGGTTTAGACCGGGGACACCACACCTGTGCCCGCCAGGTGTCGGCGGGCGTTCTCCAGAAAGCGATCCACCGTGGCCTGCACCGATTCCGGTGACCAGCCGGCAATGTGCGGTGTCAGCACGACCTGTTCCAGGTCCAGCAAGCCCAGCGGTGGCTTCGGTTCGCTCTCGTACACATCCAGCCCCGCGCTGCCCAGCTTGCCCGTGCGGATGGCCGCTTCCAGCGCCGCCGTATCCACCACGCTGCCGCGCGCAATGTTGACCACGCAGCCGTTCGGCCCCAGCGCCTCCAGAACGGATTGATTGACCAAGTGTTTGGTTTGCGCGCCGCCGGGCGTGGCAACGATCAGGAAGTCCGCCCACGCAGCCAGCTCCTTGAGCGCACCGAAGTACTGGTACGACACACCGTCGCGCGGTTTGCGGTTGTGATAGCCGATCTGCATGTCGAAGCCTGCGGCGCGGCGTGCGATCTGCATGCCGATGGTGCCGAGGCCCACGATTCCCAGGCGCTTACCGCACACACCGGGCTGCAGCGGAATGTCGTCGCGCCAGACGCCATTGCGCGTGGCGCGGTCCAGCTTCGGGATACCGCGCACCGCGGCCAGCAGCAGGCCAAAGGCGTGGTCGGCCACGCAAGCATCGTTAGTGCCGGCGCCGTTGGCCACCACTACGCCGCGCGCACGGGCGGCTTCCACGTCGATGTTCTCGTAGCCGGCGCCCAGGGCGCAGGCCAGTTCCAGCTTGGGCAGGGCGGCGATCTCTGCGCCGGTCAGGCCCGTTGATCCATTGGTCAGCACGATGCGCACGTCTTGCCCGTTGTGGGCAATGGCGGTATCGCGTTCTGCCCGGGTCGGGGCGTGGATGACGTGGAAGTGTTGAGCGATCTGCGCCACGTTGTCGGGCGTCATCGCAATGAGGATCAAGAGTGTCGGCTGCATGTTGAGGAGCGAGGCGAGGAGGAGTGGCGGGCCGTGTCTTGTCAGCAGGAAGTGCCGCGCACGGCGCCCGAGGATCATAGCGCGCCCCGCTGGCCGTGGCACCGGAAGCCCCTGACGCAACGAGGTTACACGCCGTTACCAATGAAGAAATTTGGTTTCACGGGGCGCGGGGCCCGCGGCATAGACTTTCCGGCAAGGGGCGCAAACCGCAGGAAGGCCTCCGGCCTGGACCAGACGCCGCGCGCACAAACGGGATCAATCATGCAAGCAACGAACAAACGGGTACGCGTCAGCCACGCAGGACGGTGGATGGTATTGGCGGCAGTGGCAACGGGGGCAGCAGGCTTGGCCGGCTGTGTCACGGCACCGTACCCCGGCTACGGTGCGGGCTATGGCGCTGGCTATGCGGCCGGCAGCAGTGCATATGGCAACAGCTATGGCGGCACGACCTACAGCACCACGCCGTACGCCAACGGGTACGACAACACCTACAGCAACGGCTACAACGGCAGCTATGACCCGAGCGCGCCGCAGCCGTATCCGCAGCAACCGTACCCGTCACAGCAGCCGGCGCCGGTGTATTCGCAGCCGCAGCCGAACTATTCCCCGTATCCGAGTAGCAGCGAGCCTGCCTATCAGGCACCGGCCGACAATCGCTATGGCGTGATCGAGCGCATCGACGCGGTGCCGGTGCGCGGGCAGCCCACCGGTGTGGGCGCGGTGCTTGGCGGCGTGGTGGGTGGCCTGCTTGGGCACCAGGTGGGTGGCGGACGCGGCAATACCGTGGCCACCATCGGCGGTGCGGTGGCTGGAGCCATGGCGGGCAACGCCGTGGAAGGCAATACGGTGGTCGGTCAGACCTACCGCGTGACCATGCGCTTGAACGACAACTCGATGGCCACGCTCACGCAAAACAACCCGAACGGCCTGCGTCCGGGTGACCGTGCCCGCATCGAAAACAACATGGCAGTGCCTTACTGACCACTTTCTGCAGGGGAGTTCGTTCGCGTCTGACTTCAGGAACGGCGCGGACTGGCCGTTATAGCGGGTGCCGCAACTTGTTTTTTGCCCGCTTTGACTCCCATGTTCAATCGACTTTCCATCCGTTTCCGACTCAACGCAGCCCTCGCGCTGCTCGCCGTGCTGCTGGCCACCATTGGCACCATCGGCGTCGTCGGCATGCGCGCGTCTGACGCGACCATCAAAGAGATCTATAGCAACCAACTTGCTTCGACTTCGTTGGTTGCCAAGGCACAACTGCATGCCGCCATCGTGCGCACTACGCTGGATCGTGCGGTCTTCCACCCGGATTCCGCCGAGTTACCGGCGATCCTCGACAAGGCCAATGGCTACCGCGTCAAGTCCGACGACGCGTGGAAGCAGTACAAGGCGCTGCCCATGAGTGCAGATGAAGCCCGTCTGGCTGCCGATCTGGAAGCCAAACGTGCAGCGCTGTTTCGCGATGGCATTGAGCCGCTGATGAACGCACTGCGTGCCCATGACGCAACCGCGGTCGACAAAGTGGTCATGGACGTCATCCCGCCACTGTCGGTGGCAATGACCGCCGCCTCAGATGCCTTGGATCGCAGCCAGTCCGATCAGGCCAAGGCCGGATACGACGACGCAGTGGCCCGCTCGCACGCGTTCCTGATGTTGATCATCGGCGCCATCGTGGTGGGTATCGTTGCAGCGCTGGGCTGTGCGTTTGGTCTGCACCGTGCGATCTCTGTACCGCTGTCGAACATGCTGGGCCACTTTGGCGAGATTTCGCGCGGCAACCTGACCGAGCACATCACCGTGAGCAGCCATGACGAAATGGGTGCGCTCACCCGTGGCCTGATCGACATGCAGCGTGGACTGATCCGCACCATCGAGACGATGCGCGGCGGCAGCGATTCCATCGCCAGCGCGACCAAACAGATTGCAGCCGGCAACCTCGATCTCTCGCAGCGCACGGAAGAGCAGGCGTCTTCGCTGGAAGAGACGGCTTCCAGCATGGAAGAACTCACCAGCATCGTGAAGCAGAATGCCGACAATGCGCGCCAGGCCAGCCAGCTTGCGGGCAACGCATCGGACATCGCCGTCAAGGGCGGTGAAGTGGTGGGCCGTGTCATCGAAACAATGTCGGGCATCAACAACAGCAGCAAGAAGATCGCCGACATCATTGGCGTGATTGAAGGCATTGCCTTCCAGACCAACATCCTTGCCCTGAATGCCGCAGTGGAAGCCGCGCGTGCGGGTGAGCAAGGCCGCGGCTTTGCGGTGGTGGCCGGTGAGGTGCGCAGCCTGGCGCAACGCTCGGCCATGGCAGCCAAGGAGATCAAGGAACTCATCAGCGATTCGGTTGGCCGTGTTGAAAACGGCTCGACGCTGGTGACCGAAGCCGGCACGGTGATCGATGAAGTGGTGGTTGCCGTCAAGCGCGTGACCGACATCATGGGCGAGATCAGTGCCGCGTCGGCCGAGCAGAGTACTGGCATCGAACAGGTCAACCAGGCCGTCACGCAGATGGACGAAGTGACGCAGCAAAACGCGGCGCTGGTGGAAGAAGCGGCCGCTGCCGCGCAATCGCTGGAAGAGCAGGCGGGCGTGCTGCGCGAGACGGTTGCGTCGTTCCGCCTGCCGCCGGCAGGGACGCACGCTGTGCCGGCTGCTGTGGTGAATACGGCGAAGGCGCCGTCGGCAGCGCCGGTTGCTGCTAGCAAACCTGCAGCGAGCAAGCCTGCCTCGACAATCAAGCGTGCCGTGCGCAAGCCTGCTGTGTCGCCTGCAACTGCCCCTGCCAAACCGGTTTCCGCGCCTGCGGCTGCGCCTGCCGCGGCAATCGAACCGAAGCCGGGCAAGCTGGCACTCGCTGCAGCTGCCAGCGATGCAGATGACTGGGAACAGTTCTGATGGCCTGATGCGCTGATACGCATCACCCTTGCAAAGCCGCGCCTCGTGCGCGGCTTTGTGTTTCAGCGCTGTAACCGATTTGAGTGATAGTCGGTGGTGATGCTGCCGAGACTGCCGCCCCGACCACGCCAATCGGGCAATGGAGTCCGGTTGATGCCGCACGATTGCGGCACACCTTCACTGAGCATCACGGCCGCGATGCTCAGACTCCCGCAAAGCCTTTAGCAGAAAGGCCTTGCTCCACCACAGTCCCGTCTGTCGGGCGCTGGACGCGAGCGTGTGCACCACGCCCTGCAAGTAACGCGCACGTACGCCTCAGCCGAACACCCTGCGCCTGGGTGCGAATCGCCTCCGTCGTTTGTAGGGCATGCCTGTCGTCTGCCTGGACGAGTGCGGTACCGCTGCAACGTGTATTGCGTGCCGTGGCTGCAATTGCAGCAAGGCCCCAAACCCCGCATCGCGTTCACCGGTGCAACAACCCTGCATGCCCTCCGTCTGTGCGCACGCTCGTGCGGCATGCCGCACCGCATAACGGCGCGCCCTGGCGGGCGTTGGTACGGTCCTCGCGTTCACGCTTGCGGAGCGGGTCAGAAAACCCCGCATCGGTAGCCATCGCTTGCCAAGCGACGGTGCCGGACGCACGGCGCACGTGGTTGCGCCGCAGGTCGACAAGAACTTGGGGAAAGCGATGAGCGCTACAGCGCAAAGCGGGGGAGTTGCCAGGCATCGGCCGTATGCCGGCATGGGGGAAGGGCCATGAGCGATGTGCCATGGGAAATCTACCTGGCGTTGCTCAACACGCTGACGGTGGCGACCACGCTCGTCATCCTCATCAGCACCGCCGACGATTTCTTCCTGGATGCTTTCTACTGGATGCGGGAGCTGTGGCTCTGGCCGCAGCGCGGTCGCATGCCCGTCACCATCTCGGCACGCGCGCTGCGTGATCGCGAGGAGCAGTGGCTCGCCATCATGGTGCCCGCCTGGAAGGAGTACGACGTCATCGCCAAGATGGTGGAGAACACCTTGGCGACGATGGAGTACACGCACTTCATTATCTTTGCCGGCGCTTACCGCAATGATGCCGAGACCACCACCGAGGTCGAGCGCATGGTGCGCCGCTATCCAGGGCGCGTGGTGCGGGCGGCCGTCACGCACGATGGCCCCACCTGCAAGGCTGACTGCCTGAACACCATCATCCAGACCATCATCCGCCACGAGGCAGGCCACGGCATCCGCTTTGCGGGCGTGATCATGCACGACTGCGAAGACGTGATTCACCCGCTGGAGCTGAAGTACTTCAACTACTTCATCGGCGATCAGGATCTGGTGCAGTTGCCGGTGCTCTCGCTCGAGCGCAAGTGGTACGAGTGGGTGGCCGGTACTTACATGGATGATTTTTCCGAGACACACCAGAAGGACTTGGTGGCGCGCCAGGCGCTGACCGGTACGGTGCCCGGGGCAGGCGTGGCGCTGTGCTATAGCCGCCGTGCCATCGAGGCGGTGATGAAGGTGCGGGGCGATTCGCCCTTCAACACCAGCACGCTCACAGAAGACTATGACTTCAGCTTCCGGCTGCACGATCTCGGCATGCGGGAGGCATTTGTGCACTTCCCGATTTGCGAGACCACAGAGCCTGCGGAGGATGCCGAGGGCAAGACGCGCACGCGCTGGCGTTTTGGCAAGCGGCGTGGCGTGCGTCCGCAGTTGCTGGCCACGCGCGAGTATTTCCCCAGCACGTTCCGCACGGCTTACCGGCAGCGTGCGCGCTGGGTGCTCGGCATTGCATTCCAGGGCTGGCTGCAGATGGGGTGGAAGGGCAACCTGATCACCAGGTATATGTTCTTCCGTGACCGCAAGGGTGTGGTGACCGCGCTGTTTTCGATCCTGGCGTATGTGCTGTCGCTCAACTACCTGGTGATCGGCGCGTTGCTGGCCAAGGGATGGGTTGCGATTCCCGATGGCTCTTTCGTGGTCGGCTCCGTGTGGATGCAGGACTTGCTGGCGATCAACGCAACGCTGCTGTTCAACCGGCTGGCGCAGCGCGTGTATTTCGTGGGGCGCCTGAATGGTCCGCTGCAAGGCGTGCTGTGCCTGCCCAGGCTGGTGGTGAACAACTTCATCAACTTCTTCTCGGTATGCCGGGCGTGGAAGATCTTCCTGATCTACTGCCTGACCGGCAAGCCGATCGCGTGGGACAAGACCCAGCACACCTATTTGTCGAACGATGCCCTCGGCCGCACGCGCTCGATGCTGGGCGAGACGTTGCTCAAGTGGGAAGCGCTCACGCAAGCGCAGCTCGACGCCGCTTTGACCCTGCAGCAGGAAACCGGCCGCCGGCTCGGGACCATCCTGGTCCAGCAAGGGCTGGTCACGCCAGACACGTTGGCTGATGCGCTGGCCGAGCAGGTTGACCTGCCGCGCGTGAGTCTGACCAACGTCGTATTGGGCGCACTGGCCGATTGTCTGCCTCGCGATCTGGCTGTGCGGCATCACGTGGTGCCGTTTTCCATTGGCGAGGACGGCTCGCTCAATATTGCCGTGTCGGAATTGCCCAATGGTGAAGTGCTGGACGAGTTGGCCCGCGCAGCCGGGCGCAAGGTTGCGTGCTTCATGGCGTGCGACCACGAGATGTCGGCCGAGTTGGCACTGATGGCCGACCCCAATCGCCGCGCTACGGTCGTGTTTGGCCCTGCGGCATATTCGGCCACGTTGGCCGTCGAATCCATGACGGGCGCCGGCCCGGTTGTTGCAGCAGGCACGGCGTCCGCAACCGAGGCTCCCCCCATCCCCCCGATACCTCCGGCGCCGGTCTTGCATGACCTGGCCCCCGGCCCAGAGGTACACCCCAATCCATCAATTGCGGGAGGTGTGGCATGAAAACCGAGAGAATCCACCGTTTCACGCTGCGCGGCGCAGGTTGGCCGATCAAGTGGCCAATTGCTGCTGCGGTATGGGCGCTATGTCATGGTGTGTCGGTCGCAGAACAGACAGCGCAGCCGCTGCAGCCCGACGCGTACTTCCGGGCAGACCGCGCCTACCATGCGATCGACGCCAACAAGCTTGATGATGCTGAAGCAGCAACGCGCGCTGCGTTGGCGGTGCAGCCTGACAGCCTGCAACTGAACCTGTTGCTGCTTGATGTGCTGACGCGCAAGGGCCGGTTGGATGCGGCGCGCACGCAAGCCGATGCGCTGGTGCAGAAGTACCCCAACGAGCCGCGCGTATATGCGCAGCACGGGTTCCTTGCGCAGAAGGCGAATGACTCGGCCACGGCCGAACAGGATTTCGCCCACGCCACCCAGGGCACGGACTGGACACCACAGGAACAGCGCAACCTGCATCTGGCGTGGTCGGACAGCGCGTATTCCGCCAGACATCCGCAGGCGGCGCTGGATGCGCTCAGTGTCCTGCAGGATCAGCCTGATGCCGGCGTCCAATTGCGCCTCGCGCAATCACGCCTGCAACTGGGGGACCGCGATGGCGCAACCCGGGCCGCCACGCTGGCCGAAGAGCACGCCACGGACCCGGCGCAAAAGCGCTACGCCAAGGCATTGCTTGCCGAGGCGATGGCACCCCAGGCTCAGAGCGCAGCCACGTCACCCGATGACCCGCGCGTGATTGGACAGCGTGAATTGAACGAGGCTTATGGCCACCTGCGGGCCCGTGACGACCGCGCCGCGCTTGCGGCGTTCCAGCGCGGCTTTGCCACCGGCCAGGGAAACTGGAGCCACTACGCCGATGCTGCCTATGCAGCGAAACGGCTGGGCGACAACCCGACCGCGATCACGCTGTTCCGCAAGAGCCTGGACGTTGCCGATGCGGATGCCAAGAGTGACGGTGGCAGCAACGGTAATGACAGCCTTCCCGCCGACCGCCGCTTCGGCTACCGACGCGAGGTGGAGCAGATGCAGCGCACTTGGGGCATGGTGCTCTCCGGCGCGTACCAGACCTCGGCGTTTGGCGTGCCCAACACCGTGAGCGTGTTTCAGGGCGGCGCAGAGGTCTACTGGCAACCCCCCGGCATTGGCTATCGCGACGGCAGCATCTTCCAGCTCTTCGTGCGCGGTTACGACAACCTCTATGACGGCAACGGCATTGCCGGCCTGCCGACGGCGCAGGGGTCGGTGGGGGCGCGCTACAAACCGGTCAAGGATCTCAACCTGGTGTTCACCGCTGAGCGCCTGATCCGCATCGGCACCCAGAGCGTCAATGACACGCTGCTGCGCATTGGCTTCTCGACCGACCAGGGTATTGACCTGCAGGTCACCAAGCCGCGCTGGCAGACCTGGCAGGCGTACGGGGAGGGCGCGTACTTCCTCAACCAGGGCCGCATGATCATCAGCACCGAAGCACGTTACGGGCATACCTGGCTACTCGACTCGATCAGCGATCACCTGACGGTCTACCCGCACGTGGTACTGGCTGGCGACCACGACAACAAGGCCACCGACCGGCAACTCGCGCTGGGTGCTGGCCCCGGCATCAACTTTCGCTACTGGTTTCGAGAGTCGCAATACAGCGCCCCGGCCAGTTGGCTGGATCTCACCGTGCAATACCGCCTGCCTCTGACCCACGCCGACCGGGCGAAGGGCGTAGTGGCACGCGCCATCCTTTGGTTCTAGGGGGACCTGGAGCCGAGGTGTCACGGATGAAACGATTTTGATCAACGAGGGATACGGGTAACGAGAAGGATTGGCTTCGGCGCGCGCGCGATGGCGTCGCAGCGCCACGGCAGGTCAAGGCAGGGTGCATGGCACGGCCTTCGCTCTATGGTGAGGTCTATGCCGGCGTAAGAAGCGACGCGTTCGTCGTCGCGCTTTGGAATGGCTAGCCGATGCAGATGACATGGGGAGAGCAAGATGACCGGGAAGATTTTGACAGTGTTCGGCACGCGACCAGAGGCCATCAAGATGGCGCCGCTGGTGAAGGCGTTGCAAGCCGAGGCAGGCTTCACGTCGGCGGTATGCGTGAGTGCGCAGCACCGGCAGATGCTCGACCAGGTCTTGCAGCTCTTCGGCATCGTGCCGGAGTTTGATCTGAACCTGATGCAGCCTGGGCAGACGTTGTCAGGCATTACCTCCAGCGTGCTGGGTGGCATCGATGGCGTGCTGGATGCCTTCCAGCCCGATGCCGTGCTGGTGCACGGAGACACCACCACCACACTGGCTGCCAGCCTGGCCGCCTTCTACAGGCGCATCCCGGTGGGCCATGTCGAGGCGGGGCTGCGCACGGGCAACATCTGGTCTCCGTGGCCCGAAGAACTCAACCGCCGCGTGACCGATTCCGTGACGACGTGGCACTTTGCGCCGACAGCTGAATCGCGCCAGAACCTGCTGGATGAAGGCATCGACCCGAGCCAGATCACGCTCACCGGCAATACCGTCATCGATGCGCTGTTGTCTGTGAAACGACGCCTGGATGCCGATGCGGCGCTATCGGCGGAGATGGCCGCGCGCTATCCATTCCTCGACGCCGGGCGGCGGATGATTCTGGTGACTGGCCACCGGCGCGAGAACTTTGGCGAGCCGTTTGAGAACTTCTGCGTGGCGCTGCGCCTGCTGGCAGCGCGCCATCCGGATCTGCAGATCGTCTATCCGGTGCACCTGAACCCCAACGTGCAGCAGCCGGTCAACGCCATCCTGGCGGGCCAGGACAACGTGCATCTGATTGCGCCGCAAGACTACTTGCCCTTCGTCTACCTGATGGACCGGGCTTACCTGATCGTCACCGATTCCGGCGGCATTCAGGAAGAAGCGCCAGCGCTGGGCAAACCGGTGCTTGTGACGCGTGACACCACCGAGCGGCCCGAGGCCGTGGCTTCCGGCACTGCACGCCTGGTCGGCACCGATACGCAGCGCATTGTGGCGGAAGCTGAAACGCTTCTGCAGAACGCCGACGAATACCAGCGCATGGCGCAAGCCCACAACCCGTATGGGGATGGGCAGGCATGCCATCGCATCGTCGATGCATTGAAAGCGGCCTTCGACGCGCCCGCCGAGGTGGTGGCGCGTGGCCCGCAACTCGTTCGCAAGCCGGCCACCGAGGCCGAGATCATCAATCTGGAAGCGGCACGCGCCACGGCGATCGGGGCTGCATCCATGCAACGCCTGAATGGCTAGGAGGCTTGGATGAAAGCGAAACGCATCGGGGGCGGCATCTTGCTGGCCTCCGCCCTGATCGCTGGATGGTTGGCACTGGCGCCACCATGGGCCGGCAATGCAGGGGTTCCGGCGGTGGTTGTTGGTGGTTCTGACCAGCGCAATCCAGGCACGGACGCAGATAAGAAAAAGTCTGCGCCAGCGTCTTCCAGTGGCACGGCCACAGCTGGGCAGCCAGTGCAACCGGCTGTGGTGGCTGTGGCCACACAAAAGCCCGTGACCGGGGGCGGACGCGCCTACGGCTACGGCGTCATGGATGAAAACGGGCAGGTCGTTCCGCCACCGCGCCCTCCTGGCATCACCGAAATCCGTCCCGGTATGCCAGAGAACGAGCCAACCGGTACGGAACGTGGCCACGACCGTGGTCCCAACTTCAACCTCGGGCTCTACCGCCAAGCGGACGGCTCGGTGTATCGCCCATGAGTCGGAGAGCCATCATGAAATCGATGTTTCGTAAGTTTCTCTATGCACTAGTCTTTGCGGGCGGCCTACTCGGCGTCTCGCTGACCGGGCCCGCGCAGGCTTCCACCTGCACCATCGGGCTCGGGCCCATTTGCGTGACGGTCGGCACAACGGCATCCGCGCAGACCACGCCAGCCCCCATCCTGGTGCTGTACGACGCGCCCGCCAATGACCAGTACACCAATCTGGGCAAGGCGTACGCGATCATGCTGTACAACCTGCTCGCGCACTTCAATACCACCATCACCATGCTGCCCGTGCAGAATTACACGGCTGGCATGACCGAGCAGTACACTGCCACGTTCTACATGGGGAGCTACTACGCCAACCCCATTCCGGCGGCGTTCCTGTCGGACGTAAGCACCACGCAAAAAACCGTCGTCTGGTTCAAGTACAACTTGTGGGAACTTGCCTGGAACACGGCGTATCCGTTCACCTCACGTTATGGCATCTCGTTCTCGAGCCTTGCCGGCATGAATGCTGCGCCGACGGCCAGTGCGCCCAACCCTGGTTTCTATGACACGGTCACGTACAAGAACCAGACCATGACCAAGTACTACGCCTTCAATGCCACGACCGGGGCGGTTTCCGCAGACCCGGACATTGGCGTGACGGCGGTGGCCGATGCCACCAAGGCGACAAGCCTGGTGACGATCACCAACTCGGTCACGAAGGCGACTGCGCCATACGTGATTCGCTCGGGCAACTTCTGGTATTTCGCCGACATGCCGTTCTCGTTCATCGGGCCGCGCGACCGCTATCTGGTGGTCTGCGACATGCTGCACGATATTCTCGGCACCAACGCACCGACGCAGCATCGTGCGCTGGTCAGGTTGGAGGACCTCAACGCCACCAATACCGTATCGTCGATCGAAACCCTGGCGGACTACATGTCCAGCAAGAAGATCCCGTTCTCGCTCGCAACCATCCCGCTCTACACCGACCCCAACGGCGTCTACAACGGTGGCGTGGCGCAGACCATTCACATGGTCAATGCAACAGGGTTGAAGCAGGCGCTGAACTATTCGATTGCGCGCGGCGGCAAGCTACTGATGCACGGTTACACGCACCAGTACAGCAATATCCCGAACCTCGTCAATGCGGTCAGCGCGAACGACTACGAGTTCTGGCTTGCCACCCTGAACCGGCCCGTGAACGAGGATTCAACGCAGTGGGCGGCAGGGCGTTTATCTGCCGGGTTACTGGAGTTGCAGCTCAACGGCTACACGCCATTTGCGTGGGAGGCGCCACACTACCAATCTTCTCCACTGGCCATTGCAGCCGTGCCGCAGTACTTCAAGAACACCTACCAACGCGTGGTGTACTACACGTCAAGCAATCCGCAGACGCTCAATGCCACCACACCGGGACATGATTTCTCGGTTGGCCAGTTCTTCCCTTACATCATTCAGAAGGACTACTACGGCCAGCGTGTGATTCCGGAGAACCTGGGTAACGTGGAGTACAACATCTGCAATATTGACCCGTCATCGTGCCTGACGTACTCCGCGCAGGACATCCTGACCAATGCCAACTATGCGTTGGTCGTGCGCGATGGCTTTGCTTCGTTCTTCTTCCATCCATTCTGGCTTGAGCCCGATCTTGGCACGCCAGGCTATGCTGACTTCCAAACCATCATTACCGGCATCACCAACCTGGGCTTTACCTGGGTAGATGCCAGCACGGCGCAGTAGTCATGCACCGGATGCGCTCGATACTGGCGGTAACAGTGCTGGTGTTGGGCGCATCCACCCAGGCCGCAGGGCTGGTGGGCGCAATGCCTGCCGGCCCTGCGCCGTTATATGGCGTGACGGTGGATGCGGTGGACAATGTGCCTGCCGTGGTCGATGCGCTCTCGCACCTGTCACGCACGCCCACCGTGCGTATCGTCTTTGATGAAGGAATGGCCGCGTCGGACTACGCAGCGCCCGTCGCCGCCATCCGGCGTGCGGCCTATGTGATGGGTGAACTGGTCGATTCGTCCACCCTCAAGCAAACCACCGTGCAGCAGATGCGCGAGCGCGCCATCACGTACTTCGATGTTCTGGGCCGCAATGTCGACATTTGGGAAGTGGGTAACGAGATCAACGGCGAGTGGACCGGTAGCACGCGCGACATCATCGACAAGACGCAGGTTGCCTACGACGCCATCAAGCAGCGCGGTGGCCGCACGGCGCTCACGCTCTACTACAACGAAGGCTGTGCTGAAACACCCTCACGCGCCATGTTCGACTGGGCCGAGCGCAATCTGCCGCCAGGCTTGCGCAACGGTGTGGACTACGTTTTCCTCAGCTTTTACGAAGACGATTGCAAGATCGCACCGCCCGACTGGAGTGCCGTGTTCGAGCGCCTGGGGCGTTTGTTTCCGCAGGCGATGCTCGGTTTTGGAGAAATCGGTACACGCCACGCGGCAGGCAAGGGCGCATTGATCGCGCGCTACTACGGCCTGTCGATTGCGCATCCACGGTTTGTTGGCGGCTACTTCTGGTGGTACTTCCGGCAAGACATGGTGCCGCGTACGCGGCCGTTATGGCGCAGCATCGACGCAGCATTCCAGTCGATGCCGGCTACGCCACCCAGAACGCCTGCGCCCTAGCCTGTGTGCCTCGGTATTGCGGGCCGTGCGGCTGTCCACGGCGCTCTTCATCGGGCTCGATGGGCTCGCCTTGGTGCCGTCCGAATTGGATGGTGCGGGTCGGTAATGCGAAGGCTGTCCCGAGTTGTGCAGCGCTTCAAGAATCGCCAGGTTGATGCGCTGCTGGATATCCATGTAGAGGTTGAAATGTGATGACCGGGTTGCGCGTCGTCTGGGTTTGCGCTGATCGCTTGTCACGTGCCGACAGTTTCCGCCGCGGTTGAGCCACAGCGCAATCTGGAACCCGATGATGACGAAGTACGGGCGTTGAGCCACGCCATGGCCATTGACATCTCTGTGCAAAGTCACGGCATGTCACGTCGCACAAGTTGTGTCGCGTGGATTCACGCGCGCATTGCAAATGCAACACAGTTGCGTTATCTTCTTTTGCAACACAGTTGCATAAAAGGCGTGACCGCCGTGAATCTGCCCATGACTTCGCCAGCCCGCTTGCCCGTCACCGTCCTGTCCGGTTTTCTGGGAGCGGGCAAGACAACGCTGCTCAACCATGTCCTGAACAACCGCGAAGGGCGGCGTGTGGCGGTCATCGTCAACGACATGTCCGAGGTCAACATCGACGCTGCGCTGGTGCGTGATGGTGGCGCGCAACTCTCGCGCACTGACGAGAAGCTCGTCGAGATGAGCAACGGCTGCATCTGCTGCACCCTGCGCGAAGACTTGCTGGTCGAGGTTCGCCGCCTGGCAGCGGAAGGGCGCTTTGACTACTTGCTGATTGAGTCCACCGGGATCTCCGAACCACTGCCGGTGGCCGAGACCTTCACCTTCGAGGGCGAAGATGGCACGGTGCTGGCCGATGTGGCGCGGCTCGACACCATGGTGACCGTGGTGGACGCGTACAACTTCCTGCGCGACTACGGCTCGCGCGACAGCCTGCAGGCACGCGGTGAATCGATGGGTGCGGAAGATCAGCGCACGGTAGTGGATCTGTTGGTCGACCAGATCGAGTTCTGCGATGTGATCGTGCTCAACAAGGCTGACCTGATGAGCGAGGCTGATCTCACGCGCCTGGAGGGCATCCTGCATCGCCTCAATCCGCACGCTCGCATTGAACGCGCCATGTTTGGCCAGGTGCCGATCGATCGCGTGCTGGGCACGGGCCGGTTCGATTTTGACGAGGCCGCCAAGGCACCCGGTTGGCTGAAGGCGCTGCGCGGCGAACATGTGCCCGAATCCGATACCTACGGCATCGGCAGCTTCGTCTATCGAGCACGCCGGCCATTTCATCCGCAGCGCTTCTTCGACTGGGTGCAAAGCGAGTGGCCGGGCGTGGTGCGATCCAAGGGCTTCTTCTGGCTGGCGAGCCATCCGGCGCATGCCGGGTCATGGTCACAGGCGGGGGCGATGGCACGGCATAACGTAGCGGGCTATTGGTGGGCGGCCGTGCCCCCTGAGCGCTGGCCAACCGACCCGGAATCCGTTGCCACGATTCACCAGCATTGGGACAGCAACGTGGGCGATGCACGCCAGGAAATCGTCCTGATCGGCATCGGCATGAACGAAACGGCATTGCGCGTACGCTTTGACGCCTGCCTGCTGACCGAGACCGAGATGGCCGCCGGCCCGCACGCCTGGAAGCGCTACACCAACCCGTTTCCCGAGTGGCCCAGCGCATGATCCGGCAGAACCCGCGCGGTGATCTGCCGCAGATTCACCCAAGTGCCTTTGTTGACCCGACCGCCATCGTGTGTGGGCGCGTGATCGTGTACGAGAACGTGTTCATCGGTCCTTACGTCGTGATTCGCGCGGACGAAGTGGACGCAGAGGGCTACATGGAGCCCATCGTCATCGGGGCGCACTCGAACATTCAGGACGGTGTGGTCATCCATTCCAAGTCAGGCGCGGCCGTCTCCATTGGAGAGCGAACGTCGATTGCGCACCGTGCCATCGTGCACGGGCCCTGCGTGGTGGGGGATGACGTGTTCATCGGTTTCAACAGCGTGCTGTTCAACTGCACGATCGGGCAGGGCGGTGTCGTGCGGCATAACGCCGTGGTGGACGGCTGCGATTTGCCGGATGGCTTCTACGTGCCGTCCACCGAGCGTATCGGGCCCGACACGGATCTGCGCGATATCCGGAAGGTGTCTGCGCGCGAGTCGGCGTTCTCTGAAGACGTGGCACGCACCAACAATCACCTTGTGCAGGGGTACAAGCGCATCCAGGCCACCTTCGAGGCCTGATGCAATGAAGCACGCTGATCTGATCGTTCGCAGCGGCACGCTCGTGACGCCGGGCGGGCTGCATGTGGGCGATGTCGTCTGCCGCGCTGGACGCATCGTTGCGCTCAATGCGCAAGGCTGGGCGGTTGACGAGTCCATCGATGCCCGGGGCTTGCACGTGCTGCCGGGGGTGATTGATAGCCAAGTGCATTTTCGCGAGCCCGGCCTCACGCACAAAGAGAACCTGGAAGCAGGCACGCGTGGCGCCGTGCTGGGCGGCGTGACGGCCATGTTCGAGATGCCCAACACGCATCCGCTCACGCTCAGCGCGCAGGATCTGCAAGACAAATGCGAGCGGGCCCGTGGCCGCGCGTGGTGCGACTACGCCTTCTACATGGGCGGGGCTGCTGCCAATGTGGATCAGTTGCCGGAGCTGGAGAGGTTGCCGGCCTGTGCAGGCGTCAAGGTCTTCATGGGAAGCTCCTTCGGTGATCTGCTGGTCGACGATGCGACGGTGCTGCGCCGCATCCTGCGCAAGGGGCGTCGCCGCCTGGCGGTGCATGCCGAAGACGAAGCCCGGCTGCGCGAGCGGCGCGCCCTGGTCGAGCACTCTGCTGATGTGCGCGACCACCCTGTCTGGCGCGATGCCGAGAGCGCGCTCTTGGCGACGCAGCGCGTGGTAAAGCTGGCCATGGAGGCGCAGCGCCGTCTGCACATCCTGCATGTATCGACCGCCGAAGAGATGGCATTCCTGGCGCGGCATAAGGCCAGTGCCAGCATCAGCGTTGAAGTCACGCCGCATCATCTGAGCCTGGTCGCGCCCGAGTGTTACGAGCGTCTTGGCACGCTGGCCCAGATGAATCCGCCCGTGCGCGACGCTCGCCATCAGGCGGCGCTGTGGCAGGCCGTCAGCAATGGTGTTGTGGATGTACTCGGCAGCGACCACGCACCCCATACGCTGGATGAGAAGGCCCGGCCGTATCCATCATCACCGAGTGGCATGACGGGGGTGCAGACACTGTTGCCGATCATGCTGGATCACGTCAACGCCGGACGGCTCAGCCTGCAACGGCTGGTGGACCTGACCAGTGCCGGGCCCGCGCGCATCTTCGGCATTGAAGCCAAGGGGCACCTGTCGATCGGGTACGACGCTGATCTGACGCTGGTCGACCTGAAAGCGCGGCGCGAGATCACGCATGGCTGGATTGCCAGTGTGTCGGGTTGGACGCCGTACGACGGCCTGCGCGTAACAGGTTGGCCTATCGCCACTGTCGTGCGCGGTAGGCTCGTGGTGAGAGAAGGGGTGGTGGTTGGCCAGCCAGTTGGGCAGCCGGTGCGCTTTGCTGAAACGGCGCCCTGATATCAGGCGTCGGCGGTGGCGTGTTGGGCGCCGGGTGGCACACACACACGGTTGCGCCCTTGTCGCTTCGCTTCCATCAGGCCGATGTCGGCATCGGCCAGCAGCTTGGCCAGATCCTGCCCTGGCCGCAGCGGTGCCGCACCCACGCTGATCGTGAGCGGACCGACCGGCGTTGCGCTGGCGCTCACGGCGGCCTTCAGGCGTTCCACCACGGCCAACGCATTGGTCAATCCGCAGCCGGGCAGCAGCACGGCAAACTCATCGCCGCCCAGCCGCCCGAACAGATCGTCCGGGCGCAGCACGTCGGCCAGCGCATCGGACAATGACACCAGCGCCTCGTCACCGGCCGCATGGCCCCATGCATCGTTGATGGACTTGAAGTGATCAACGTCCAGGTACAGCGCGCACAACGGTTCAGCATGGTGCTGCGCACGCTCCACTGCAAAGCTGCCCAGCTCGAAGAAGCGCTGGCGCGCGAGCATGCCGGTCAGGTGGTCGGTGTTGGCGCGGTCGGCCAGATTGATTTCAGCAGCAAAGTGCCGCGCCATGGCGCGCAGCAGGTAGCGGTGGATGACCGCCGCCGCGGCAATGCAGATTGGCAGATATAGCAGGATGCCCAGCCACGCATGGTGAAGGGTGGCAGCGGGTGCATCGGTACTGAGCACGGCAACAATGGGTCCGGCCGTGCACAACGTCATGGCGATGCAGAAATCCCGGCGCGTAAGCCACGCGGGGCTGGTGGCCAGCGGCATCAGGTAGAACGCAGGCAGCACCCATTCGAGCCCGGCCTGATGGCCAAAGGCGATGATGGCGATCTCTTCTGCAAGCAGATGCGCCAGCGCCAGCGGCCCCCACAACCCCGTATGACGATGCCGCTGCGCAATGACCACGATGGCGGTCAGCACCCCGAGCAACACCAGCAGTGGTGCCAGCGTATGCACCAGCCCCGTGGCCCAGCCCAGCACGATGGCAAAGCCGTAACCGAGCACACCGCATTTGCTCAACGCGAGAATCATCGGCACGAAATGGCGCGCTTGATAGTCGCGGGAGGGCGTGCGTGCGTCAGGTAGGGCGGAGGCGGTAGGCGGGTTCGCGCTCAAGGCTAGGCGAGTGTGGCCTACTGGCGCGGCTGGATGGTGCGAGCGCGGGCGTGGCCGGATTGCGCAACAAAGCGCGCATTCTAATGGCGGTACGTGTCGCTGTGCGCGGATTTTTAGTGGGGGGAATCCCTCAGCCGGCCAGTGTCTGCCACACGAGCCAAAGATTGGCGACGCTGATCACGACGAATAAACCCCAAGCCAGTATGGACGTTAATCGGCTGTTAACAAATACGCCCATCAGCTTGCGATCGTCGGTCATGCGAATCAGCGGAAACATCGCAAACGGCAACTGAAAACCCAGCACCACCTGGCTGATCACGAGCAGTTTGCCGATGGCATGGTCGCCCAGCATGGCCACGCCGATGAATGCCGGAATCAACGCCAGCGCCCGCGTGATCAGGCGCCGCTGCCAGCAGGGGATGCGCAGGTCCAGGAAGCCCTCCATCAGGATCTGCCCCGCGATGGTGCCCGTGAAGGTGGAGCTTTGCCCTGCCGCCAGCAGGGCGATGCCGAACAGCACCCCGGCCACCGCCGTGCCGACGATGGGTTCGAGCAGGCGATGCGCATCCTGGATGTCGGCCACGTCCTGGTGGCCGTTGGCGTGGAATGCGGCAGCGGCCAGCACCAGGATGGCGCCGTTCACCAGAAGCGCCAGCGAGAGCGAGAGGATGGTATCGAGCCGCGACAAGCCCACTGCCTCGCGCTTGGCGGCTTCCGTGCTGGCCGTCATGCGCGTCTGCACGATAGACGAATGCAGGTACAGGTTATGCGGCATGATCGTCGCGCCGAGGATGCCGATGGCAAGGTACAGCGGCTCGCGCTCGCTCACGCTTTGCCACGACGGCATCAACCCGGCCGCCACAGACGGCCAGTGCGGTTTGATCAGCACCAGCTCCACGAAGTAGCACAGCCCGATGGTGAGGATCAGCCCCAGCACGATGGCCTCAAGCTGGCGGAAGTTTTTCCCCTTCAGGCCCAGCACGATCAGCGTATCCAGCGCGGTGAGTGCCACGCCGCCCAGTATTGGCACGCCCAGCAGCAGGTGGAACGCCAGCGCGCAGCCCAACACCTCCGCCAGATCGCACGCGATGATCGACAGCTCGGCCAACAGCCATTGCACGCGTACGGCCCCGGGCTGGTAGCGGTCGCGCGAGGCGCGCGCCAGATCCTTGCCCGTGACGATGCCTAGCCGCGCCGACAGACACTGCAGCACCATCGCCGCCAGGCTGGAGAGCACCACCACAAACAGCAGCGAATAACCGTAGCGCGAACCTGCCTCGATGTCAGTTGCCCAGTTGCCGGGGTCCATGTAGCCGACCGAGACGAGCAGCCCTGGCCCGGCAAAGCGCAGCAGCTTCTTCCACAACGGCATGCCCGGCGGGACAGCAACGGTGCCGCGCACCTCGGACGGGCAGAATGGCGCGGTGGCGGTGGTGGGCAGGGCGGGCAAGCGGAACATGGCGCGGCCGGGAGCGGAAGACGAAGAGGAAATCAATCGATGCGGCCTTATGATAGCCAAGTGCTGCGGCGCGTGCGGATATTGGCTGCTGGCGCCGCTTTGAGGTGATGGGTGGGTCATATTGCCGCGGCAGATTTAAGGCAAATCTCAGTCCGTTGGGGTAGATTTCCAGCTTTGCCGGCGCCTGTTCCCAGGTGCCGGCTGTCCGTTTACCGTCGATCCGCCAAGACTCACTCGCATGAACGCCATCCTCCTCATTGAAGACGACCTGCCGTTGGGCACCGCACTGGCCCGCGCGCTGCGTCAGGCCGGCTATAACGCGACCTGGGTACGCCGCCTGGTTGACGCGCAGAAATGGATCACCACCAACACGTTCGAGGCCATCGTGCTCGACCTCGGCTTGCCTGACGGTGAGGGCCATACCTTCCTCGAAGAACTGCGTGCCGCGCACAGCGATGTGCCGGTCATCATTGCCAGCGCGCGTGATGCGCTGTCCGAACGCCTCAAGGGCCTGGACTCGGGTGCCGACGACTTCCTCGTCAAGCCGTTCCCCGTGGATGAACTGGTCGCCCGCTTGCGTGCCGTGCTGCGCCGCCATGCCGGGCAGAGCACCAACCAGTGGAGCGTTGGCGCCCTGGTGGTCGAGCCCTCGCAAAAGCGCGTGACGCAGGATGGGCAGATCATCGAGCTCACCCCGCGCGAATACCAGTTGCTGCTTGAACTCGTGCGCCGTGCCCATCGCTGGGTCCCGCGAGAGACGCTCATGGACGCCCTCTACCGTGAAGGCGACAGCGTCAGCGCCAACGCGCTTGAAGTCGTCATCCACCACCTGCGCCGCAAGCTCGGCAATGAAACCATCCAGACCATCCGCGGCGTGGGCTACATGATCGGGGGCAACCGGTGAAGCTGGCGGTTCCAGCGATCCTGCGGGTCCGGTCGCTGTCGTTTCGCCTGTATGTACTGATCCTGCTGGCACTGGTGCTGATGCTGCTGGTGCAACTGGTGATCGCGCATCTGGAAATCTCCCGCACCAACAGCCGCCAAGTGGTGAGCGATCTGCGCATGTCGGCGCAGGCCTACGCTGATCTCACCACGCTCAACATGGATGACGTGCCGCGCCGGGAGGAATTCCTGCGCCGCCTCACCGACATCAAACTGGGCCTCTCGCTGCCCAACATCCTCCCGGGTGAATTCCGCTACGTGCTGTGCGATCGCGCCGGCCACGTCATCACCGCCTTCCCTGGTGCGCCCACCATGCCCTGTGGCAAGGCGCACGACACCGTGGTCGAGATCATGCTCGAGGGCAAGCCGTGGCGCAGCTATACGGTGGACAGCGTCGATGGCAAGCTCACGGCCACCGTGGCACAGCCGCTCTCCGCGTATGAACGCGCCATTCGCGATCTCTTCGAGGAAGTGGCGATTGCACTGGCCATTCTCGCCATCGCGCTGATGGTGATGGTGGGCTGGGCGGCACACGTCGGTCTCAAGCCGCTGCGCACGCTGACACGCCAGGTGGAGTCGCGCGACTCGGCGGATCTGGACCCGGTGCAGAGCGTCGAGCACGCCGAGCTGAAACCGCTGGTGGAAGCGCTGAACGATCTGTTCGCGCGTGTACGGCGCGGCATCGAGGCAGACCGCCGTTTCTTTGCCGATGCCGCGCACGAACTGCGTACGCCGCTGGCGGCCATCCAGGCGCAGGCGTATGTGGTTTCTCACTCTGACAGTGAAGACGATCGCTCCACCGCACTGCGTGAGTTTGATCGCGGCATTTCGCGGGCAACGCAATCGCTGGCCAAATTGCTGGCCATCGCGCGACTCGATGCACGCCGCGTGGAAGCCCAATTGGCGCAAGGCGCGTTGTCCGATCTGGCCGGTTGTGCGCGCGGTGGCGTGATTCAGCAAGCCTCTCGCGCCGAGCGTCGCAACGTCACGCTGTCATACGAAGGCGCCAATCAGGCGTGGGTGTCGGTGTCGCACGAAGATGCCGCCACGCTGGTCGAAAACGTGCTCGACAACGCCGTGCGCGAAACGCCCAAGGATGGCGAGGTGCGCGTGGTGGTCAAGCGTGTCGAGCAAGGAACCCAGGGTGCAACGGTGCCGATGGTTGAACTGCGCATTGAAGACACCGGCCCCGGCATTCCGCCCGACGAGCGCGAGCGTGTGTTCGAGCGCTTCTACCGCCCGCGCGGCAGCCAGTCGCAAGGTAGCGGCCTGGGTTTGGCGATCGTGCGGCGCATTGTCGAACTCGGCAATGGCTCGGTGGCCATCGAGGATGGCCTGGGTGGAAAGGGCTGTGCCGTGGTGATCCGTCTGCCGGCGCTGGACAGCGCCCCTGAACCGATCGAACCGGATGGCGCGCCACCGGGCATGGCCGACACGCACAGCCACTGACCGGCACGGCGCGAGGCGGAGCGCCCTGGCACTCGTGGTGCTGGGGTATCTGGCATTGCTGGCGTGGTGGCGGGCGCGATTCAGGAATCGCGCGGCACCGCTGGCCGCTGGCAGGCACGTGTTGAGGTGGGCGGCAGCGCTGACAGCCTGACCGCGCAAGACCCACGCCTGCGCCGCGCCCCCTTCGAGAAGGCGCTGGCGCTGCCGTCCACCTGCCGCTGATCAGTAGCCGATCGTGAAGCGCTGGCGCGGGTGCGCCGGCTTTTCCGTCTCGTCGAGGAAGCCGATGGCGTAGTCCTCCATCGAGATCCAGGGCTTGCCGTTGGCATCCACCAGCAGCGTGTCCTTGCCGATGCGGAAGTGGCCCGTACGCTCGCCCGGCTCGAAGATGGCCGACGGCGACACGAATGTCCAGTTCAGCTCGGTCTCCGAGCGCAGTGCGTTGAGGAAGTCGCGGCCTGCCGAGGCTTCGGCAAAGTACTCCTTGGGGAACTGCGGCGTGTCGATCAGTGCCACGCCCGGCGCCACTTCCAGGCTGCCAGCACCACCCACCACCAACAGGCGTGGCACGCCCGCCTTCTTCACCGCGCCAACGATCTGCTCCGCATTGGCCTGCAGGAAGCGCACCGTGCTGAAGGCCACATCGTTGCCCGCCAGCGCAGCAACCAGCGCAGCCTGGTCCGCCACATCCACGTCCTTGGCGGTCAAGCCTGCACGTGCCGGCAGCTTGGAGGCGGTGCGCGCAATGGCCGTCACCTGGTGGCCACGGCGCAGTGCCTCGTCGATCAGGCGGGTGCCTACGCGCCCTGTGGCGCCAATGATTGCAATCTTCATGGTTCAACTCCTTGTTGAGTGGCTGTGATGCGATATGTAATTAATGCGGTTACATATATCGATAAAAAAAACGCCAAGCCGCTAGGCCCGGCGACGACGCTTTTGTGCGTGTCCGACTTGTTCCAGCATGCCCGCGATGGTCTGCGCGGCCAGTTCTGCTTCCATGGCGGCTTGCGCGCGTTCGGTCACGCGCTCCAGCACGCCGGTGATCTCGCGGCCCACATCACACGCCGGGTTGGGTGCATTGGGCGGCAGCGCGATCAACACGGAGGATTCCACCGCACGAAACACGTCGAGCAGCGTGATGCGGTCTGCCGGCTGTGCCAGCGTTGCACCACCCGTAGCACCCATCTGCGAGCTGACGAAACCGGCTTCGGCCAATTGCGCAACCAGGCGACGGATCAACGCCGGGTTGGTGCCCACGCTACCCGCAATGAGCGACGACGGCACCGGGCCTTCTGCGCTGGCAAGCAGGGTCAGGATATGCACGGCGACGGCGAAGCGGCTGCTGGTAGACATGGTGGTCAGATAAAGTGTAACCAGTGTAGATACACTTATGCGTGCAGTCAACCCCGTCCGCCGCGTGCGACTCAGAAGGCGGTCGCCAGTGCCGAGGCTCGCACCTTGGCATTCGCCTTGGCTGCTGCCAGCGCATTGGGCGTGGTCAGTGTTGGTGCGGCGCTGATCTCCGTCACGTCGTCAATGCCAATGAAGCGCAGCCAACGGCGCAGATACGGCTTCTGAAAATCGTCGGGCGATTCGGTCGCACCTTCGGTGCGCGCGGCATAGGCACCGGCACTGGCATAGATGAGTGCCGCCCTCTTGCCGGAGAGCAGCGCTTGATAGCCTGTGCCGGGCGACCAGTTCCAGTTCTGGCCGGGTAGCGTCACCACGTCAATGAAATGCTTGAGCTGGTAGGGCACACCAAAATTCCACATCGGCACTGAGAAGAGATAGTGGTCTGCCGCATTGAAGCGCTGTGACAGCGCCACGGCGCGCTGCCATTGCGCGCGTTGCGCTGGCGTGGCGTCTTGCGTGCGCAGCACCGCAAACTTGGCGCTGATCATGTCGGCATCGAACTCGGGCAGGTCCAGGTCTGGGCTCCACAGGTCGATCGTGTCGATCTCGTGGTCAGGGTGGGCAGCGCGATAGCTATCGAGAAACTGCCGGGCCACGTCGATGGAGTGCGACAGCGCTTTCATGGGCGAGGCTTCGATATAGAGCAGGCGGGTCATGTGAGGGCTCCTTATGCAGCGTTGAAGAAGTTGAGGCCAACGGTGCCGGCAATCACCAGCCCGATACAGGCCAGGCGTGCAGGCTGCATGCTCTCGCCAAAGACAAGGATGCCCAGCAGCGTGACGCCCACCGAGCCGATGCCCGTCCAGATGGCATAGGCCGTGCCGGCGGGGAGGCCGTGCATGGCATGCGTGAGCAGGAACACGCTGGCCAGCGCCGTCACGATGCCGAGCACGCTGGGGATGGGGCGTGTCCACCCTTGCGCAAACTTGAGCGAGATCGCCATGGCAATTTCCACAGCGCCCGCGGCCAATAGCCAGAGCCAAGCGGTTTGCTGCATATCACCTCCGGTTCGTGCGGGCCGCTTGCTCGGGTGGCGAGCGGCGCGTTGCAGTGGAGCCAGATTAGGGGTACGGTCACACGCCAACAAGTACGCACCCGGAGGTAACCGTGACGGCCAACAAGGCTATTGCCGACACTCAGCAAGCGCATGAGAAGGGCGCGGAACACGCCATCGAAGTGGAGGCTTGCCCATCGACGCGCGCCCTGGAACTGGTGGCGAGCAAATGGGCGCTGCGTATCTTCCCCGCATTGGAAAACGGCCCGGTGCGCAACAACGAACTCCTGCGCCGCGTGGGCGACGGCATCTCACAGAAGATGCTCACGCAGACCTTGCGCGAGCTGGAAGCCAACGGCCTCATCCTGCGCACCATCTACGACAGCGTGCCCCCGCACGTGGAATACCGCCTGAGCCCCCTGGGCGAATCGCTCAACCGCACGCTCATGGGCTTGGACGATTGGGTGAAGACACATTGGCAGGAAATGGAACGGATTCGCGCCGCGCAGGTCGATTCCGAGTGACATCCGTGCGTTCTGCCGGAAGTTATGTGCAGATGCAGTCATTCTCCTGCTAGTATTCGGGGCCCATGTTTGTGACAAATCTTCGCTTCGCCTTGCCGACGCAGTCTCGCGCCCACGCGCGTGGCGTGCTGTCACGCGCGCGCGGCGTACGGTGGATCGTCACGATCTGGTGCCTGCTGTTTACCGTCACGGTGTTCTCGGCCACGCATTTCCCCGATGGGCAAGCCGCTGACGATGCGCTGGAAGCCATCGAGGCCGTCGTCGACGATGCGCTGGACGACGTGCAACCGGTTGCCCAGCCCAGCAAGGGCTTCGAGCGTGCCATCAAGGTGGCGCTCGGCAAGCTGGTCAAGCAGCCCGGCCAGTGCTTTAGCGTGGAGCACTGGGTGGCACAGGCGCACACCGCGCCCGATGCACCCTCCAGCAACGCTGCCGCCCCCGATCACCCCAGCGACGCGCCAGAACTCTGGCTGCCGCCGCCTCCCATGACGCTTGCACCCGGCCTGCGTGTCGCGCGTGTCCGCGTTGCACTTCCGCCGTTCCAGGCCGGCCCCACGCCGGCCCCCATGCTGCGTCCGCCTGCCCGCGCCTGATTCCGGCATTCGCCGGAAACCATCCCCTTGAGTTCGTAGTGCAACGCCAACCGGCCGTTTGATTCGACCGGCTGGGCGTTCGCGCTTGCCTGTTCTTCTTTTTCAGGATGATTTCGGATGTTGTCCAATCAGGATGCGGCCGTCCCGTGCCCCGCAGCGGGTGCGCGCGCGTCGCGACGCTTTGTTCTTTCCGCTGTGCTCGCGGCAATGGCCGTCAGTGCCAATGCCGCGCCGCCGGCATCGTTGCCGCGTGCCTCTGCGCCGGCCGTTCAACCGCAGCGTGACGAGGTGCTTCCGCAGCCGCGCTATACCTTGCCGCAGTTGCTGGAACTGGCCCGCGCCAACCACCCGGCACTGGCCGCTTCGCAAGCCCAGGTGCAGGCCGCGCAGGCGGGCATTGCCACTGCACGTGCCTGGCCCAATCCCGAGGTGGAGGCCATGGCCGGCCGCCAGCGCGCTCGCATGCCGGGTGCGGCGGAAGGCCGCACCAATAGCGTGTCGATCACGCAGAAGCTCGACTTGCCGTGGCAGCGCGCTGCCCGCACGCAAGCCGCCGATGCCGCCTACGAAGGCTCACAGGCGGCTGCCCGATCGCTAGCCCGTGCCGTGGAGGCCGATCTCAAACTGCGCTTCTACGACGTCGTACGCCGCGAGGCCGAGCAACGTAACGCGCGCGAAGATGTGATGCTCGTCGAGCAGATCCGCCGCGGCGTGGCCGTGCGTGTGGAGACCGGCGAAGCCCCACGCTACGAACTCATCCGTGGCGATGCCGAGCTGCTCAACGCGCAGCGCAACGCGCAGGCTGCCGCGCTGCGCGTGCAACAGGCATTGGCTGAACTGCGCCGCGCCGTAGGTGCTGATCTGCCGCAAACGTTCGACGTGGATGCCGGTACCGAAACGCCTTCCGTGGCGCACCTGCCACCGCTGGCCGATCTGGTCAGCACCGTTGTCGCGACACATCCGGAGCTGGAGGCCGACCGCGCCGCCTTGCGTGAGGCCGATGCGCGCTTGGCACACGAACGCAGCCAGCGCTGGCCGTCGCTCGCGCTGCGCGGCACGGTCGACCGCCAACCCGATCTGCAGGACAGCCGTGTGGGCCTGGTGATGTCGATCCCGCTCTTCGACCGTCGCGAAGGCCCTGTGGGCGAAGCGGTGGCCGCACGTGAACGCGCACGCGCCCTGTTGCGCGACCGCGAGTTGCGCACGCGCCAGGCAGTGGAATCCGCCTACCGCCAATACGAGATCGCCGAATCGCAAGTCAGCGCGCTCGAATCCGGCGTGATCAAGCAGGCCGAATCGGCCCTGCGTGTGGCCGAGGCCGCGTACCGCCACGGCGAGCGCGGGATTCTCGATTACCTCGACGCCCAGCGCGTCTTCCGCCAGGCACGCAACGACCTGATTGCCGCACGCGCGGACTTGCGCACAGCCGCCGTAGAACTCGACCGCCTGCGCCCGGAGGCCCAATGACACGCCCGAGCCGCTGCATTGCCTCCCGAACTCACGAATCCAGCCCGACCATGCACACACCGTCTTCCTTCTCTTCTTCGATCCGGCTGGCCGGGGTTGCCCTGGCGGCGATGCTGTTGCTGGGTGCCTGCGGCAAAGACGCTGCTGATAGCGCCAAGGCCGCACAGCAAGCCGCCGATCCGAACCTCGTTGTCGCACAGCCCACGCTGGTGCAGCGCCTGAAGTTGGCGCCGGTAGGCAAGCAACCAATTGCCGAACGCCTGCGCGTGCCGGGGCAGATTGCGTTTGATGAACAACGTGTCGCGCGCATCGGTGCCACCGTCACGGGCCGCGTGACGGAGCTGGTCGCCACGCTGGGCCAGAGCGTCAAGGCGGGCGACATCCTCGCGCAACTGCACAGCACCGAGCTGGGTGCAGCGCAGCTCGCCTATCAGAAGGCCGCTGCGCAACGCGACTTACAGGCGCGCGCGCTGGAACGCGCCAAGCTGCTGCTGGCTGCTGATGTGATCGGCTCGGCCGAGCTGCAGAAGCGCCAGAGCGAACTGGCGATGGCCGATGCCGAAGTGCGCGCGGCTGTTGACCAACTGCGTGTGATGGGCGTGTCGCCCGGCACGCTTTCTAAGATGCGCACGGGCGGCATGTCGTCGATCTCGCCGGTGGTGGCGAGCATCAGCGGCACGGTGGTCGAGCGCAAGGTGACGCGCGGCCAGGTGGTGCAGCCGGCCGACGAGCTGTTCACCGTGGCGGACCTGTCACGCGTGTGGGTGGTGGGCGAAGTGCCCGAGAACGCTGCTGCCGGTGTGCGTGCCGGCCAATCGGTGGAGGTCGACACCGGCGCGGGTGAGCGCATTGTCGGCAAGCTGATCTGGGTGTCCGACATCGTTGATCCGCAATCGCGCACGGTGACGGTGCGCACGGAGGTCGATAACGCTGAGCGCACGCTCAAGCCATCGATGCTGGCCACGCTGCTGATCCAGTCGCGCCCCGAAGAGCGCGTGGTCGTGCCGACCTCCGCCGTGGTGCGCGAAGACAACCGCGACTACGTGTTCGTGCGCGCGGGCGACAAGGACAGCGACTACCGCCTCACGCCTGTCAAGCTGGGCGATGAATCCAATGGTGTGCGCCCGGTGGTTTCGGGTGTGCAGGTTGGCCAACCCATCGTCGTTGAAGGCGGCTTCCACCTGAACAATGAGCGCAAGCGCGCCGAGATGGAGGGCGCATGATCGACGCATTGATTCGCGGTGCGCTCAAGCAGCGGCTTGTGGTGGCCGTGCTGGCTGCCGTGCTGCTGTTCTTCGGGCTGGATGCCGCACGCAAGCTGTCGCTGGATGCGTTTCCTGACGTGACCAACGTGCAGGTGCAGATCGCCACGGAGGCACCCGGGCGCTCGCCGGAAGAGGTCGAACGCTTTGTGACCGTGCCGGTGGAAATGGCCATGACCGGCCTGCCGGCACTCGTTGAAATGCGCTCGCTCAACAAGCCGGGGCTGTCGCTCATCACGCTCGTCTTTACCGATGAGACGGATGTGTACTTCGCGCGCCAACTCGTGATGGAGCGGTTGATCGAGGTGCAGTCGCGCATGCCCGCGGGCGTGACGCCGGTGCTGGGGCCTGTCTCCACAGGCTTGGGCGAGGTGTACCAGTACACGCTCGACAAGCCGGATGATGGCGACAAGGAACTCTCCGTCGAAGAACTTACCCAGCGCCGCATCGCGCAGGACTGGGTGGTGCGTCCGCTGCTGCGCTCCATTCCGGGCGTGGCGGAAATCAACTCGCAGGGCGGCTACGAGAAGCAGTACCAGGTGCTGGTCAACCCGGAGCGTTTGCGCCATCACAACGTGACGGTCAAGCAGGTGTTCGAGGCGCTGGCTGCCAATAACGCCAACTCCGGTGGCGGTGTGCTGCCGCACTTTGCGGAGCAGTACCTGATCCGCGGTGTGGGCCTGGTGCGTGACACGAATGACATTGGCGCCATCGTGCTCAAGGAGGTCAACGGTACGCCGCTGAATATCCGCGATGTGGCAGAAGTGAAGATTGGCACGGCGGTGCGGGCGGGCGCGGTGGTCAAGAACGGCGTGACTGAATCGGTCGGTGGCGTGGTCATGATGATGCGCGGCGGTAATGCGAAGGAAGTCGTCGCCCGCATCCAGGATCGCGTCAAGGTCATCAACAGCGACGGCATGCTGCCCGGCGGCCTGAAGATCGTGCCGTACTACGAGCGTTCGGACCTTGTGGATTCTGCGCTGAAGACCGTCATCAAAGTGCTGGCCGAAGGCGTGGTGCTGGTGGTGATCGTGCTGCTGCTGTTCCTGGGCGACATACGCTCGTCGCTCATCGTGGTCGGCACGTTGATCTTGACACCGCTGCTGACGTTCATCGCGATGAACAAGCTCGGTATCTCGGCCAACCTGATGTCGTTGGGTGGGCTGGCGATTGCCATTGGCTTGATGGTGGACGGCTCGGTGGTGGTGGTGGAAAACGCCTTCGCGCACCTGGCCAAACCACGAGACCCGAACGAAAGCCGCGCACGCATCATCCTGCATGCGGTAACAGAGGTGGCAACGCCCGTGATCTTTGGCGTGGGCATCATCATCCTGGTGTTCCTGCCGCTGATGACGCTGGAAGGCATGGAGGGCAAGATGTTCGCGCCGCTGGCCTTCACGATTGCAATTGCGCTGTTTTTCTCGCTGGTGCTGTCGCTCACGCTCACGCCGGTGTTGTCGTCGTATCTGTTGAAGCCGAAGGTGCACAAGCACGTGAAAGGCGAACACAGCGATGACCCGCATGCCGAGCACGATGCACACGACACGTGGCTGATTCGCAAGATGAAGAAGCCGTATCTGCGCATGCTGGAATGGAGCCTGAACAACGGCCGCAAGACGGTTGTCGTGGCCGTGGCAGTGTTCTTCGCTACCGGCGCGTTGATGCCGTTCCTGGGCACGGCGTTTATCCCCGAGATGAAGGAGGGCTCGGTGGTGCCCGGTATCAACCGCGCACCGAATATCTCGCTGGAAGAGTCGATCCGCATGGAGATGGAAGCCATGCGCCTGGTGATGCAGGTGCCGGGTGTGAAGTCCGCTGTGTCGGGTGTGGGCCGTGGCGAATCGCCGGCCGACCCGCAAGGCCAGAACGAATCGACGCCGATCGTCTCGCTCAAGCCGCGTGACGAATGGCCGAAGGGCTGGAACCAGGACGACATTGCCGAGGCGATGCGCAAGGCGTTGCAAGTGCTGCCTGGCGTGCAGATCGTCATGGCCCAGCCGATTTCCGACCGCGTGGATGAGATGGTGACGGGCGTGCGTTCGGACGTCGCCATCAAGGTGTTCGGCGATGACCTCAACACGCTGCGCGAGAAGGCCGAGGCGATTGCCAAGGTGGCGCAGGGCATCCAGGGTGCGCAGGACATGCGTGTGGAGCGCATCACAGGCCAGCAGTACCTGCAGATCGCCATTGACCGGCAGGCCATTGCGCGTCACGGCCTGAACGCGGCCGACGTGCAAAACGTGATCGAAACCGCCATCGGCGGCAAGGAAGCCACGGAAATCTTCGAAGGCGAGCGCCGCTTCAGCGCCGTGGTGCGCCTGCCGGAGACGTATCGCGGCAGCGTAGAGGCCATTCGCAACCTGATCGTGGCAGCACCCAACGGCGCACAGGTGCCGATGGAGAGCATCGCCCGCATCGAGGTGACTGATGGCCCCGCGCAGATCAGCCGTGAACTCGGTAAGCGCCGCGTGGTGGTGGGCGTGAACGTGCGTGACCGCGACCTGGGCGGCTTCGTGGCCGAGCTGCAGGGTGCCGTGGCGCAGAAGGTCAAGTTGCCCGAGGGCTACTACCTGGAGTGGGGCGGCCAGTTCCAGAACATGGAACGCGCCATGGGCCACCTGAAGGTGATCGTGCCGATTACGGTGGCGGCCATCTTCTTCCTGCTGTTCCTGCTGTTCAACTCCGTGCGCTACGCCACGCTGATCATCCTGGTGCTGCCGTTCGCCTCCGTGGGCGGGATCATCGGATTGTTCGTCACCGGGGAATACCTCTCCGTGCCGGCATCCGTGGGCTTCGTCGCGCTATGGGGTATCGCGGTGCTTAACGGCGTGGTGCTGGTCAGTACGATCCGCAGTTTGCGGGAGCAGGGGATGTCGGTGGAGGAATCCGTGCGGCTGGGTTCGCGCATGCGCTTCCGCCCCGTGATGATGACCGCCACCGTGGCCATGCTGGGTTTGATCCCATTCCTGTTTGCCACGGGCCCGGGTTCGGAAGTGCAACGGCCACTGGCCATCGTGGTGATTGGCGGTCTGCTGACCTGCACGCTGCTCACGCTGGTGATGCTGCCCACGCTGTACAAATGGTTTGATGAGGAGTCGAAGGCATGAAGGAAATCCGCATCGTAGTGCGCCCGCAATTGCTGGAGCGCTTGCATGAGGCCCTGCGTGGTTGTCCGGGGTTTCCGGGCATGACGGTGGGCGAGGTGAATGGTTACCCGCCGGTGGCTTCGCAGGCCGGTGCACATTCCATCAAGGAGGATCTGACCGAGTTCGTGCCGCGTGTGCGCATCGAGCTGGTGGTGTCGGATGCGCTGGCAAGCATGCTGTTCGATGCCTCCGTCAAGGTGCTTGAACACGGCCAGACCGGCGACAGCGCCATCTGGATGACCGATGTGGTACAGGCCACCTTTCTGCATCGCACGGGTTGATGCGGGTTTGATGCGCCCATGAAAAACGGCGGACTGTGTCCGCCGAAAATCGGGAGCCAACGTTGCAGCGGGCCACCTCGTAAGAAGTGGCCCGTTTGCTTTGGTGCTTACCGCTTGATGTCGGTCAGGTGCTTCATGACGCCTTCGTAGCGGAACTTGTGGATCGGGCGATCCATCGACTGCATTTCCTGCAGCTGCACCGCTTGCGGACGCAGCGAGCCGGTCGGCTTCACCGCCTGCGCAGCCAGCGTGGCCACGGCAGGCTGGAAGTTCTTGATACCGACGATCTGGTCGTACTGCGCTTTGGTGATCAGCTGCGCGTTGTACAACTGCGTGGCATCGCCTGCGATGTTGGTCTTCGTGGCGTCGGTGGTGATGGCACCGGCCTGCGCCAGCAGGTTGCTCCACAGCGTCGGGCTGTAGTTGGTCACGTAGTAGTCCAGGCCCGACGGGTTGGCCAGCACGGCCGAGCACGTCGGCAGCGTGACCTGCGCGGTCTGCTGGTCCAGCACGATGGTCTGCGTCTTGCTGAAGTTGTCGCCATACGCCAGCGTGAGCGGCACGTTCCACTGGTAGCCGGAGTACACGTTCTTGTTCGGGAACGCGCGCTGCGTGATGGTCAGCACGTTCTGGTTGGTGGCCGGGTTGCACTGCGCATCAATGGTGACGAGCGGCAGGCCCGTCTGGCGCACGAAGCTGTCGCCCACCTTACTGACCATACCCGCGGGCTTGCCGCTGGCGGCTTCCAGTTCTGCCCACAGGCGCGGCGGCGTGCCGTTACCGAACTTGTACTTGTTCAGGTAGCTCTGCAGGCCCTTGCGCATCGCGTCCTTGCCGATGTAGTTCTCCAACATCTGCAGAACGTGGCCGCCCTTGTTGTAGGCAAAGCTGTCGAGGAAATCCATCGAGCCAGCATCGCTCAGGTTGTGCTGCACCGGCACGGCCGTCGGCTGTAGATCCAGCGTGATCACGCGCTGCTTGACCGCCGCATAGTTGGCCCACGTGTTGCCCGGAAACTCGGGGTGGATGGTGATCTTCGTGACGTTCTCGAACCAGTTGGCGAAGGATTCGTTCAGCCAGATGTCATCCCACCAGTCCAGCGTGACCAGGTCACCAAACCATTGGTGCGCCAATTCATGCGATACCACCACGAACGAGCGCCCCTTGCCCATCGAGTGGACGGTCGTGGGCGCACCCTCGGGCGGCACCAGCACCTGATCGGCAAACTCGAAGATGGCGCCCCAGTTCTCCATGCCGCCAAAGCCGGCGTTCTTGTTGTTGTAGCTGTCGTTGGCGACGATGGTGTCCATCTTGTCGAACGGCAGCGGGATCTGGAAGTAGTTGTAGTAGTGGTTCAGCGCTTCCTTCGTGAACTGCATGCCGGCCACTGCGGAGTGCGCCTCGCCAGGTGGTACCCACCAGCGCAGGCGCATGCTGCTGCCATCCAGCGGGTTGGTGAACTTGTCTTCCAGAATGTCGAACTTGCCGCCGCCGAAGAACAGCAGATAGGCCGGCATCGAAGGCGTCTTGGCAAACGAGACTTGCTGATAGCCATCCGGCAGCTTGGTCGCGCCGGTCTGCTTGCCGTTGGCCACGGCCTTCCAGTCGCCCGGGATTTCTGCCGTCACCTCAAATGTGTTGCGGAAGGCGGGCTCGTCCCAGCTCGGGAACCATTCGCGCGCAAAGTTGGATTCGCCCTGCGTGACGATGGCATCCGAGCTTTCCCCCGTAGCGGCCTGCAGGCCCAGCTTGAAGATGCCCTCAGCCTTGGTGAAGTTGATCGTGCCCGTCCACTCCATGTGCAGCACGTAGTTGCCGGGCTTGATGTCGGCGGTCGGGTCGCGCAGGTCATAGAAGGCACCTTGTGATTGCGGAATCGGCACCAGCACGCGCGACGGGCCGTTGCCCGAGGTAGGCGTGAGCGTCAGGCGCGAGGCGTCGAGCTTCAGGTCACGCACGGCCAGCGTAACTGCGCCGGTCTGCTTGGTGACCTTGATCTCCACATCGGCACGGCCTGAGAAGCTGTTGAGGTCTGCGCTGGGGCGGAACCACAGCTTGTAGTTGACCGGCTTGATGTAGTCCGGCAATTCCACGGGCGGTACGGATGCATCCACCGCCGGTGCCGGTGCATTGATGTTGCCGGTATTGGCATTGCCCTGCTGCTCTGAGCCGTTGGCGCCGAGCTTGCCGCCTGCAGGGCTGAGCGTGTCGTCTCCGCCGCCGCCGCAAGCCGCCAGAATCATCATTGCCGCTGTCGCCTGGGCCACTAGGGCGAGTTTGAACGTGCGACGTGTGTGACGGTCGCCTGCGCCGCTGGTCGCTGCGCCGTTGGCATATGTCGCGGCCGTACGACGGGTGGTGGTCGAATCCCGCATTGCCTTTCTCCTCAGATGGAAACGAATCGGCAGCCCAGGGCTCGAAAAGATTTGGGGGGAAGGACCGCCGAATCAGGACAGGAATAATCCCGCAGTCGCAGGACATAAACGACGACATGGCGTGACAGTGTCGTCACAGCCCTGCTCAGGGATGCACGGATTCTGGAGGAAAAGTTCTCTGAATCGAGACGAAGTTTTTTAATTCACATGCGGCAATCAATTGCCCGATTTCTTGTAGTTTTTGACCCGGGGGAACACGTTCCGACGGGGTCCTCTTGGGGGCCACATGCGAGTTTTGCAAAGTGCGTTGAAAAATCGAAATGAAGCGCGCGCTTCTTGCATGTTTCGTAAAGATGGGGCGGCGCTTTATTACAACGTTAGATAAAGAAAAACTGTACGCGCAGCGCCTGTCGATAATGCGGAATAAAAACACACTGAATATAGTCTGACGATTAGCTGACGGCGCTTGGGGGGCTGTCGTCATGCAGGAGTAATTCTTCCGGATGAGGCAAGCATCGCGCGCGGCGGTGCGCAAAGCCTGTACGCTCGCAACGTTGGTTAACTCGTTCTCTTGGTTGAGCGTTTCATGCAATCCGCGTCCGATAGCGTCAGCAGCCCGGCTGCCGTCGGAGTCGATCTGATCGACTTCTTCGATGTCACTCCCACCTCGCTCTGGCTGGAGGACTACAGCGATCTCCATCGCCTGTTCGCCAAATGGCGTGAAGCCGGGGTGACCGACCTGCAGCGCTTTCTGGAAGAGGACGTATCACGCGTGGCGGCGTGCTCGGCCTGCATCAAGGTGCTACGCGTGAACCGGCGCACCCTGGCGATGTACGCTGCCCAGGATACCGATCAGCTCACCGCCCGCCTGGCAGAAGTGCTGCGCGACGACATGCTCGAAGCCCATGTGGGCGAGCTCGTGCAGCTCTGGTCTGGCAGTCCGTCATTCGAGAGCCGCAGCGTCAACTACACGCTCGACGGCCGACGCCTCGACATCCTGCTCAAGGGCGTGCTGCTGCCCGATCACGATCAGCCGTGGGACCGCGTGCTCGTGGCCGTGGACGACATTACCGAGCTGGAAGACGCCCGGCGCCGCGTCGCCGCCAGCCAGCTCTATGCGCAGGGCGTGTTCGAGCACGCCCCCGTCTCGCTGTGGGTGGAGAACTTCAGCATCATCAAGGCGCTGCTGGATGAAGTGCGCGAGCAGGGCATCTCGGATTTCCGCACCTTTACCGATGTGCACCCCGAGTTTGTCGAGCGCTGCATGCAGGAGATCCAGGTGCTGGACGTCAACGGCTTCACCCTGGAGATGTTCAAGGCGCGCAACCGCAACGATTTGCTCAGCCGCCTGCCCGAAGTGTTTCGCGACGACATGCGCCCGCACTTTCGCGAGCAGTTGATCGACCTGTGGGAGGGCAAGCTCTTCCAGCAGCGCGAGGTGGTCAACTACGCGCTGGACGGCAACCCGCTGAACATCCACCTGCAGTTTTCCGTGTTTCCCGGGCGCGAGAAGGATTGGAGCAAGGTGCTGCTGGCCCTGACCGACATCACCGCGCGCAAGAAGGCCGAGTCCTACCTGGAATACCTCGGCAAGCACGACGTGCTGACCAAGCTGAAGAACCGCTCGTTCTACGTGGACGAGGTCAACCGGCTGGAGCGCAAGGGGCCGTTCCCCGTGACGGTCATCATGATCGACCTGAACGACCTGAAGACCGTCAACGACCAGCTCGGCCACGCCGCGGGCGATGCACTGCTGCGCCGCGCCGGCGAGGTACTCGGCAAGGCCGTTGACAAGCCGTCATACGCGGCACGTATCGGTGGCGACGAGTTTGCGATACTCATGCCCGGCGCAGACGCGCATGCCGGCCAGACGCTGATGGAAAGCCTGCGCAAGCTGGTTGAGTTGAACAACCAGTTCTATTCAGGCTCGGTGCTTGGCTTTTCGATGGGCTGTGCGACGTGCCACGAGGCTGGCCATCTGGAAAGCGCCCTGCGCGAGGCCGATGCCGCCATGTACGAAGACAAGCGCGTCCAGCACGAGGGCGGGCGGCCAGCGTAGGGAAGTGGGGCACGAGCGTCAGAAACTCCAGGCGATGCCCGCGCGCAACGTACGTGGTTCGGCGGGGTGGATGTGGTGGTCCTGGATGCCGGTCGGCACGCCGTCGGCATCAACGGGTGACGGCTCCCCCTTCAGGCGCGACGCATAGTAGTAGTCGATGTCGTTTGCGCGCTTGTTGAACACATTGAGCACCTCCACGAACACGCGCACATCCTTGCGGATGCGATAGCCCGCCTTCAGGTTGACCAGGAACGACGACGCCGAGCGCACGCTGTTGTCTTCAATTAGCGGGCGCGGGCCGAAGTAGCGCAGCCGCGTGCCCAGCGTCCAGCGGCCAGCCACCCAGGACACGCCTGCCGATGCCGTGGTTTGAATGGCTTCGGGAATGGTGTCGCCCACCGCCTCGTGGTCTCGGTACCGGGCGCGCGAGAACGCCGCATCGGCATCGACAATGAGATCGGGCCGGGGCGTGTAGTACGCGGCCAGTTCAATGCCCGTGCGCTGGCTCGGGCGGCTGGGCTCGGTGGTGCCGCTGTCACCCGAGAAGACCAGCTCCGAGCCAATATCCAGCCGCCACAACGATGCCGAGAGCTGCAGACCCGGCAACACATTGCGCGTGCGTATGCCGGCCTCATACCCAACCGCCGGCACCAGGACGCTCACCTTCTGCACCGGGCTACCCGTGCTCGGGTCGACTGTGGTGGTGGCGCCGCGCACGTCGTTGCTGTGGTAACCGCGTCCCCAGTTGAAGAACACATCAGTCTGCGTGGCGGGCGAGAGGATGAGGCTCAGCTTGGGGCTGAGGATGTGGTCGGAGCCGCGTCCGGCGTTGCTGGGGTTGCTGCTGCCCACGTTGTACCAGTACTGCTCGGCGCGCAGGCCGGCCACGGTGCGTAGCCAGGGTGTCCACTGCGTGCTGTTGCGTGCGTAGAGCGCGGTGCTGGTTTCGTTCACGGTGTCGCTGCGTACCAGTGCATACGGCGTGCGTGCTTCGGTCTGCGACAGGCTGATCGGGTCCAGCCGGTCATAGCGGACTTGCGTGCCGATCTCGGTTTCGCTGTCGCGCCCGGCCAGGGTGCCGAACCAGGTGCGTGCCGCGTTGGCGCCTGCTGTGGTGCGGTTCTCGAACTGCATGAACTGGTCGGCGCGCTCCGGGTTGGTCAGTGCGTAGGTGAAGTTGGAGAACAGCGTGAGCCGGCTCTTGATGACGTAAGCATTGGCGGTGACGGACCCTTCGCCCAGCGGCCGCAGCCAATCCGCCGACAGGCTGTAGCGCGACGCCGCACCGCCGTCCGTCGGGTCAATGGCGCCAAAGCGGGAGATCAGGCCCTGGTCAATCGCACGTTGCGGCACCTGATCGGTGGATTGCCACGCGTTCTTGTATGCCATGCCGGCAATGCGCAAGCGCTCGCCGCCGCCCAGCGGCACGGTGTAGCGCAGCACGCCGTTGAGCTTGTGCACGCCTTCGGGCACCGTCCACGGGCCGTTCTCGGTCAACCACTCAACGCCGTAGAGCAGGCTGCCCGTTGGCAAATCCGTCGACCCCGCCAGCAGCCCGCGCTTGTAGCCGTGCTCGCCAATCTCGGCTTGGGCGATGCCGTGCTGCCCATCAGGAAAGCGGTCGATGTAGTCCATGCGGACCGAACCCGCGGCAGAGAAATCGCCTTCCTCCGCAAAGTACGGCCCCTTGCGGTACGCAATGCCGTTCAGCAGCTCCGGGATGACGAAGTTCAAATCGGTATAGCCCTGCCCATGCGCGTGTGTGCGCATGTTGACGGGCATGCCCGCCACGGTGGTCGACAGATCGGTGCCGTGGTCCAGGTTGAAGCCGCGCAGGAAGTACTGGTTGGCTTTGCCATCTCCGCTGTGCTGCGTGACGATCAGGCCGGGCACCGTTTCCAGCAGTTCGCCGGGGCGCAGCAATGGGCGGTTCTCCAGCTGCGCGCGCGACACATAACCTGTATTGGCCGTGTCGACATCGGTGCGCGTGCCGCTTTGTGGTGCATGCACGGTGGTGGCATCCAGTGCCAGTTCGTTCTGTTGTGTGCCGCCGGCCATCACGGCCAGTGGTTGCAGAAGGGCGGTGCCCAACAAGGTTTGCAGCAGGCGCGGCGATCGCAGCCGTGCCGACAACGTGATTCCCATGCGCCGCATGTCGCGCAGTCTCCCAAGATGTTTGGTTGTGATGGTTGAAGCGGGTGGCGGGTATGCAAGGCATATGCCGGTCGGACGGTATCACCTGACGGGCCGCTTAGGTGGGCTGGGCTACTCGGTCTATTTGGGTGGGCAGCAACTTGTGCATGCCATGCACAAATCCTGTCGCCCAACTGGTCTGGTCCTGAACAAGGCACGCTGACAGACTGCGCTCCTGACTTTCTTCCCAGGAGCCGCCATGACCTTCCGCCTTGTCCACTTCATCAAAACGCTCGCCACCGGCATGTCGCTCTCGGCTGCGGTGGTTGCCAACGCCTCTGCCGCACAACCCAATCCGCATCCCACCATCCGCGCCATGTCGGGTATCGGCACGCTGGACCATCTGGACCCGAAGACGACCGCGCTGATCGTGATCGACTTCCAGAAGGAATACTCCACCGGAAAGATGCCGATTCCGGACGGCGCCAAGGCTGCGGAAAACGCCAAGAAGCTGATCGCGTTTGCCGACAAGAACAAGATGCCTGTGTTCCAGGTGCAGCACGTCACGCCAGCCGGCTCTGCCGTGTTTGCGGTGGACGGCGACACCGTGAAGTTCATGCCCGGCATGGAGCCGCGCACAAGCGACATCCTGGTCAAGAAGGACACCGTGAGCGTGTTTGCCAGCTCCGACATCGACAAGCAACTGAAGGCACGCGGCATCAAAACCGTGGTGATTGCCGGCCTGATGACCCACGCCTGCGTGGCCGGTGCCGCGCGGGATGCGGCGCCGCTGGGCTACAACGTCGTGGTAGCATCCGACGCCTCTGCCACGCGCGATATCACCCGTGCGAATGGCGACAAGATCAACAAGGATGACCTCCACCGCGCTGCGCTGGCCGAAGTCGAAGACACCTTCGGCTATGTCATGAAGACGGCGGAGATCGAGCGTCTGCCGCTGCGCTAATCCACTATCCTGATGCACAAAGCGGGCGCAAGCCCGCTTTTTCATTCACGCCTATGGACCAGTTGCTTGCAATGCGCGTGTTTTGCGCCATCGTCGAAGCACAAGGGTTTTCCGCTGCGGCGGAGCGCCTCGACAGCACGCATTCCTCCGTGTCACGGCAGCTGAAGAATCTTGAAGCTGCGCTGGGCGTGCAATTGCTCAACCGTACAACGCGGCGCTTTTCACTGACGGCCGCCGGGCAGCGCTACTACGAATCCTGCATCGACATCCTCGCGCGGGTGGACGCCGCCACACAGGCCATGGCACATGAGCACCAGCGTGTGGCCGGCACCTTGCGCGTGAGCGTGCCGCTGGCCATCGGCACTCTGGAGCTTGACGATTGGCTGCCGGCCTTCCAGAAGCGTTACCCCGACATCCGCCTCGATCTGTCGTGCAGTGACGAGATGGTCGACCTTGTTGCCGACGGCTTTGACGTTGCGCTGCGGATCAGCCAACCCTTGGGCGACAGCAGCCTCGTCGCGAGAACCCTGGTCGAGTCCGATATCGTGTTGGTCGCCTCACCGGCCTATCTGGCCCGGCACGGGTTGCCGGCCACACCGCATGACCTTGCCAAGCACGAGCTGATTGCCTTTTCCGGCTCGCAGACAGCCACTGAATGGGTGATCGAACCCGCGCGAGGTGAGGCAGTGCACCTTCCCCTGGAAGGGCGGCTCACGACCGATGCCATTACCGCCGCCTATTCAGCCACGCTGGCGGGCGTCGGCATTGCCGCATTTACCTGGAACACCGTGCGGCCGGCGCTGGCGCGCGGGCATCTGGTTCACGTGCTACCGGGCTGCACGCTCGGCAAGCGGTTCTATTACGCGCTCTATCCGCACACGCGCCATGTGGCCCCCAAGGTGCGGGCCTTTGTCGACTACATGAGCGAGCACTACCGCGCGCACTAGCCGGCATCCGGCGCGCCGCATCCACGCGGAATCAGACCTTTCCGATTCGCCCAACCGCAGCCGGTCGGTACATTCGCTCACGTGTCGAATTGTGACGCGGGGCCGGTCACTGGCGCTGGCGCAACCTGATTCTCCGTTTCGATTCTTCTGCACGTGAAGACGCCGTGCAGTTCGCCGCGCCTTGCCAGGCGAATGACGGCCGCCGTCCGATCGCCATCCTCGCCGTGACAGGGAGGGCGAGCGAATCCCGGGCCACCGTGGCCAACACAACCCACTCCCCACAACGCCAGCCAAAGCGCATCCCACCCATGAAGATTCCCGCCCGCGTCATCCTGTTACTGGCCTGGCTTGCACTGAGCCTGGCGGGCACGGCGCTGATCGTCTCGCGCGCTGTTTCAGAGGCGTACAACCGCTTCTTTCAGGATTCCAGCATCGCCATCCGGCAGCTCAGTCAGAAGGCCGCGCAGCACGAGGCAATCCTGGTGACGCTGGGCGCGACCCCGCTTGCCGCACCTCCGGAAGACATGCTCGACAGCCTGCGCGAGCGCATGCCCCAAGTCACCGCTATCGCCCACTGGACCCCCGGCGCCGGATGGCAGGGGGAGGGCGGCATCATGCCGATGGCCGCGCTCGCCCACGCCAACAACGGCAGGTTCGCGCTGGAATTTGATGGCATGCAGGCGTACTGGGTTGCTGCTGAGAGTGGCTGGGCGGTACGCGTTGCGCCATCGCAAATGCTTGACGCAGGGGACTGGCCAGATTCGGTGTCGTCTGCCGCGCTGCGTTTGCGCGACCACACATTCGGGTTGTTGCAACGACCCCGTTCAGATGCACAGCCGGGCTGGACGCTCCAGCTTGAAAAACACCTCCCCGTGCAGCCGCAGGCCTTCGTGCTGGACACCACGCGCACCCTGACGCTGGCCGATCTGCCTTGGCTCCCGATTGCTCTCTGGAATGCCGTTGCAGTGCTGATCGCCCTGGGCGCGGCGGGTGCATGGCGAATGCGCGAAGTCCATAGGCGCGAACACACACGGGCCCGTATCGACCGGTTTGGCCGGCTGGATACGTTTGGCGAGATGGCCGCCGGCCTCGCGCACGAACTCAACCAACCGTTGACCGCCATCATCACGCACACCCGCGCCGCAGAACGGATGCTCGACATGCCGGCCGAGCGCGACAGCGTGCGCCGGGCGCTGCAAACCGGCGTTGCGCAGGCCAAGCGGGCGGCGGCCATTCTGGATCGGCTGCGCACGGGTGTTGCATCCACGCAGGCGGGAAAACGCAGCGCTATCGACACCGATGCATTGATGAGCACGCTGCTGTTTCTGTTTCGCGATGAGCTGGCGCGCGACAACATCCACCTCGTGTGGAACAACACCGCGCCGCGCGCACAACCACTCGGCGAGCAGGTTGCCGTGGAGCAGATTCTGTACAACCTGATCCGCAATGCACGCGATGCCCTTGTGGCCGCGCCGCGCAATGGCGTGCGTGGCGAGATTCGCGTCAGCGGCAGTTGTGTCGGGCAGCGTTACCGCTTCTGCGTGGTCGACAACGGCCCGGGTGTGCCCGCCGATGTGCTGCCGCACCTGTTCGAACCCTTCTTCACGACACGTTTCGGCGGGCTGGGCCTTGGCCTGCCGTTGTGCGACACGCTTGCGCAACGCCTGGATGGCGCCCTGACCCTGCAGAACCTGCCGTCCGGTGGTGCCGAGGCGGTACTGACACTTCCACTCGCAGAGGAGTCCGCATGAAAACCACCCCCGACACGCAGATCGACACCTCCGTTGTTGCCATCGTTGATGACGATGAAGCCGTGCGCGAAGGCCTTGCGCTGCTGTTGCGCACCGTCGGCCTGCAGACCCGCTGCTATCCCGATGCCAATAGCTTTCTGGCAGACGCCGGCGACAGCGCGCTCGGCTGCGCGTTGTTCGACATTCGCATGCCGGGCATGAGCGGCCTGGACTTGCTGGATCACGTGAGCGGCCGTTACGACTTGCCGATCGTCGTCATGAGCGGCCACGGCAACATCGACTCCTGCCGCCGCGCATTCAAGGGCGGCGCGCTCGACTTTCTGCGCAAGCCCGTTGATGACGACGAGCTGATCAGCGTGGTCCAGCAAGCGATCCGCCAGCGGCGTCAGCAATGCGATGGCAATGACGACCAGCAAGTGCGGGCCGAGCGCATTGCGACATTGAGCACGCGCGAGAGAGAGGTCTTCGACGGCATCGTGAGCGGCCTCAGCAACAAGGAGATTGCGCGCAATCTCGGCGGCCTGTCGCCACGTACCGTGGAGACCTATCGCGCCAATGTGTTCGACAAGCTGCAGGTGAGGTCTGTTGTGGAGCTGGTGCGTGACTATGCGATGTTGCTGAGTCTTTCGCGCATGCAGCCGATGGCGGTATGACTTCGCCACGGTTCAGCGCGTAACGAAATTTCAGCAAGGTTAGGAGTAGTCCTATAACTCTCGTGCCAGTGCTTCATCAAAATTGCACGATTCAACGCAAGCACATCGATTGGTATGTCTCGTTCATCTTGTCAATTTCGTCGTGTCGCCGCTGCACTGGTCTGGTGGGCCGGGCTGAGTGCGAGCATCGCTCATGCCGCCGTTGTCGTTGATGGAACGCGCGTCATCTACGGCGCGCAGGACAGAGAGGTATCTGTCCGGTTGACCAACGAAAACACCGTGCCCGCACTGGTACAGGTGTGGGTTGATGCCGGCGATGAGTTGGCCGCACCGGAAGAGGCCGATGTGCCATTCGCTCTCGTGCCGCCTATCTTTCGCATGGGGCCCGGTAGGAGCCAGGTAGTACGCTTGCGTTATACGCGCGAGCCTTTGCCGCTCGATCGGGAAACCCTGTACTGGTTCAACGCGCTGGAAGTGCCGTCTGGATCTGCGGGCGGAAAGGATGACAGTGCTCTTCAACTCGCATTTCGCACGCGACTCAAGCTGATCTTCCGGCCGGTGGCGCTATCGGGGGGCGCTGCGACGGCGTTCAAGCAACTGAAATGGACGTGGGTGACCGACGGGGACGGAGCAGGTGCGGCGCTTCAGGTCTTCAACCCTTCGCCTTACTACGTCAACTTTGCTCGGATTGGCCTGAAGATCGATGGCTACGGCAAGTTGAACGAGGGCGGCATGGTTGCGCCACGTGACCAAGCCACGTTCAGGCTCAATGAGCGCAGACTCCCCGACCAACTCGGCGACACAGTCAAAGTCAGCTTTGATGTGATTGACGACTACGGTGCGGTCTGGGAGAAAGAAGCCGATCTCAGTCGGTAGAGATTGCCGACGCCTGCCTGCGATGCGGCGGCGTGACGTCCAAAGAAAGCCTGTTTTTGCGTGAAGAGCGCGGCAAAGTCAGAGCATTCTGATTGCAGCGCAGTGTATGGGTTTCGTAGGCTTGCCTGTTGCAGGCAAGCGCGTTCGGGAGGCGATGCCTCGGTTCGGATTTCCCATCTCCCGCAAGCTCAATCGCCTTGTTTGGCGTACACCTACAAGTATGAACAAGATCGCTATCGCACTGGCAGCCACGCTGGCCCTGGGCATTGCCGCTTCGGCACAAGCCGCCGACGGCACCATCACTTTTGACGGCGAGGTCCTCTCGACGAGCTGCAAGATCGACGTGGCCGGCGAAGGTGCCGCCAATGCCACCATTACGCTGCCGAATGTTGCCGCCACCTCGTTGGCAACGGCGGGCTCCCGTGCTTCTGAGGTGCCGTTCAACATCGTGGTGGGTGGTCCTGGCGCGGATGCTTGCACGCAAAGCAACGTCAAGGCGTATTTCCACAGGGGCGCCAACGTTAACGCAGCTGGCCGCCTGAGCAACACCACCGGTACCGGTCAGGCTACCAACGTGGACGTGGTGCTGATGAACAGCAAGCGTCAAGACATCAACCTGCTCGACAACACCAACTCCGAAACCATCGCCATCACCAGCGGCTCGGCCACGATTCCGCTGTACGGCCAGTACTACGCCACGGGTGCCGCGACTGCAGGTCTGGTGGACACCAGCGTTGAATACTCGGTGATCTACCCCTAATAGACCTGATCTGATGATCGCAACGGCCGGAGCTTTTGCTTCCGGCCGTCAGTGCTTTGTCTGACACCGGCTTGTTCGGGGCAATCTGCCAAGGGCGTTGTTCTGACGCACCGTGAGGCCATCGCGAACATGCATCGCCAAGTCACCTAGGCAGCCCTATGCGGATGAGCGCTGCCGGCATGGTGGCCCAGTCCATCGCATTTGCTTGCAGGCAGTACGAACCGCACCGCGATGCGACATGCGCTTGATGCGTCGTTTGGTGCAAGGCGCGGCAGCAAATTTTGAACGGCACACAGGTGCAACCCCGCGCCAACCCAAAGGTTGTGGCCATGCTGCAACGCCCAAGATTCAGAGCAATCCGATTATCGAAGGTGTCGGTTTTCCATAAAGTTGAAGACAACAGGCAAGCGCACTCGGGAGGCGATGTCTGGTGGTCAAACCGAATGCTCCCGTACCTCAATCTCATTTTTTTGCGCAAAACTATGAACAAGATCGCTATCGCAATCGCCGCTCTGGCCATGGGCGTTGCTGCTTCGGCGCAAGCCTCTGACGGCACCATCACCTTCAAGGGTGAAGTCGTTGCCACGAGCTGCAAGATCGACGTGGGCGGCACTGGCGCCGCTAACGCCACCGTTACGCTGCCGAAGGTTGCCGCCAACTCGCTGGCGACGGCGGGCTCGCGTATTGCTGAAGTGCCGTTCAACATCGTGGTGGGTGGTACGGGTGCCGACGCTTGCACGCAAAGCAACGTCAAGGCGTACTTCCACAATGGCGCCAACGTCAACGCAGCTGGCCGCCTGAGCAACACCACCGGTACCGGTCAGGCTACCAACGTGGACGTGGTGCTGATGAACAGCAAGCGTCAAGACATCAACCTGCTCGACAACACCAACTCCGAAACCATCGCCATCACCAGCGGCTCGGCCACGATTCCGCTGTACGGCCAGTACTACGCCACGGGTGCCGCGACTGCAGGTCTGGTGGACACCAGCGTTGAATACTCGGTGATCTACCC